>RFGJ01000229.1 GCA_003696665.1 Gammaproteobacteria bacterium
CCCCTTGGATTCATCCGTCACCTGTATTTGAATGGCAATACCTTATGGATTGGAACACTGTCGGGTCTGTACCGCGTTCCCGACGTCAACATCGAACAACTACACGTTGAAAGGATGTTTGGCGCTATTGAACCACTGCAAAGCAATATTTATGCCATTCAACAGGATAGCGAAGGCGCTTTGTGGATTGCCACCAATCGTGGCCTGACTCGCATCTTCCCCGACACCGGCGATTTTCGGCATTTTTCAAGCGCTGACGGGCTCCAAAGCGAAGAGTTTAATGGCGATGCATCGCTTTTGGACTCCCAAGGACGCATGTGGTTTGCGGGGCCTTCAGGAGTCAACAGCTTTGTGCCTGGCAACTTTTCCATCAGCGATTTTGAGCCGCCGGTTTGGTTTACGGCAATCAAGACCAGTACGCAACACAAGACAATTCATCTGCCCGCGCTATTCAAGTCGATCACATTGGGCCCTTCTCAGGACATGCTCTCAGTCCGATTCGCCGCATTGGATTACACCAGTCCTGAACGCATTCAATACCGAATTCGTATGAACAACGAACAATGGGTTGATATTGGCCATCGCAATGAAATCGCCTATGCCAACTTAGCACCTGGTCGTTATATTCTGCAAGTGGCCGCATCCAATGCGGATGGGCGCTTTGGCGAACATTTTCGCGCACTCAGAATCGACATCACACCGCCTTGGTGGCAAACCACATCTGCCTACTTGGCTTATTTTGTGATTTTTATGCTGCTTGTTTGGGGATACATCCAATGGCGCAAACAAAAACTTGGAGAATCTCTCGAACATCAAAGGGAAGTCCGTAGGGCCAAGCGATGGCTGGAATGGGCGCTCTGGGGCACCGGTGACGCGCTTTGGATTTGGGATTTGATAAGCAATCGAACGAAACGTATTGGCCTGGAGAAATTGCTCGGCTATCAAGAAAACGAACTCACCGATGAATCCTCTCATCTAGAATGGCTGATACACCCAGAAGATCTCCCCAAGGTTGATGAGCTGATTCAAAAGCATCTGACCCACCCCGAAAGCAGCCATTTTGAAGCCGAATACCGAATGCGGGCGGCGGACGGAAGTTGGCGCTGGATCCTCGATCGAGGACGCGTGGTCGAGCACGACGAACATGGTCGTCCCCTCCGGGTGGCTGGTACATTTCGCGATATCACAGACAGAAAAAAAACGGAAGAAGAACTCAAGTTGTTTGCCCTCGTCATTCGGAATATGTCGGAGATGGTCGTGGTCACAGATGCGAACCTCAGGATTCTGTCCTTTAACCCAGCTTTTCAGACCACCCTTGCCGTCGACTCAGATAAACTCGAGGGGCAAAATCTTGCCGAGTTTATTGCGCCGATCAGAGCCACCAACCGTATCGTGTCGTGGCAAAAAGATATTGCGGTGGCTGGCCACTGGAGCGGTGAGTTGACCGTCGGTCCGGCAACGGAAAAAGCGCGTTATGTGTGGTCCGAAATGACGGCAATTTTTGACACACAAAGATCCCTAAGGTACGTGGTGTGCGTGATGACGGATTTGACCGACCAAAAGAAAGCGGAAGCCGAGTTGCACTATTTGACCCACTTCGACCATTTGACCCAGTTACCCAACCGGCTGATGTTTATGGAGTTGCTTGAAAAGGCCGTCGCCAAAGCCCGCAGGACCAATCATTGCGTAGGTGTTTTGTTAATTGAACTGGATAATTTCAAGCATGTCAATGATTCGCTCGGACACGATGCCGGTGATTTGTTGTTGCAGGCATTTGCTCAGAGAATGAAAGACAAGTTCTCGTCACAATATAAATTTTGCCGTCTCGGCGGCGATGAATTTGCCATCATTGCCGAGCACTTTAAGACGGGCGACTCACTGCAAACACTACTACAAGAGATTCGTGAACTTATCACTACGCCCTTTGATCTGAACGGCCAGGACGTGAATATTACTGTCAGTATTGGCATCAGCCTATATCCTGATGATGCCGAAGACGCCCGTTCACTGTTGAAATACGCTGATACGGCCGTGCACGCCGCAAAATCCAGTGGCCGGAATGCCTATCAATTCTACTCGCACGACATGAATCAGCGCATTACACGCCGGCTGGAAATTGAAGCAGCGCTGCGCCATGCGCTGGCGCGCAACGAATTTAGCTTGGTCTATCAACCCAAGTTTGACCTTATCAACGGCACCATCACCGGTGTGGAAGCGCTATTGCGCTGGAAAAGTCAGCAAATCGGCGATGTCCGACCCGATGAGTTTATCCCAATTGCCGAAGAAACCGGTTTGATCGATGACATTGGTACTTGGGTATTCGACCGCGCCTGTCAGGACGCCCTCACCTGGCAGGCGCAGTTGAACGAGCCGCTCAACATCGCCATTAACCTGTCGCCGCGTCAATTTAAAAGCCATGATCTCGTTGAGCAACTCCAACAGTCACTGCAAAAATACAATCTGTCTGCCACCCAGTTTACCTTGGAAATCACAGAGACGCTCCTAATGGAAAACGCAGAGCACACCATTCACATTTGTGATTCACTGAAGGCAACGGGGTTTCAATTGAGCATTGATGATTTTGGGACCGGCTACTCGTCGCTCAGTTATCTCAAGCGTTTTCCGATTGACTCGCTTAAAATTGACCGCAGCTTTGTCCGCGATATCATTGATGATATGGATGATGCGGCCATTACTTCAGCCATCATTGGTTTGGCCCACAATTTGGCGCTGGTGGTTGTTGCCGAAGGCGTGGAAACAGCACAACAGCTGGTCTTTCTGCGCGCATCAGGGTGTGATGAAATCCAAGGCTATCTGATTTCGCCACCAACCACTGCCGAAGACGTAATACGCATCGTCGAGAGTGCGCGTCGGGGCGAGTTTAACCGCTTTTTCCACCATTAGGGAGTGTCATACCCCCACTTAGGCACAAGGTCCTGTGCCACCCCCAAGTGCTCCAAAATGCGGGCAACGACAAAATCAACAAGTTGTTGTACCGATTTCGCTCCGTGATAAAACCCCGGACTGGCGGGCATGACCAAGGCGCCCAACTCGCTCAAAGTCAACATGTGGCGCAAATGCACCGAGTGCAGCGGCATTTCTCGGGGCACCACAATTAATTTTCCGCGTTCTTTCAGCACAACATCAGCGGCACGTTCCAGCAGGTTGTTACTGGCACCAGTGGCAATCGCTGACAATGTGCCAGTGCTGCACGGCACAACCACCATTCGGCGCGGCGCCGAACTGCCACTCGCGACTGGTGATAACCAATCCTGATTTGCATACACCTTAATCTGTCCGTCGGTCGCCCCGCATAGCTTGCCCAGCGTCTTTTCTGTCTGTTTTAAGTTCTTAGGCAACTGAATGCCAAGCTCCATGGCCAAAACCATTCTTGCCGCATCGGTTATCATCAGGTGCATTCTATGTTGGTGTTGCGCCAAAAGCTCCAATAACCGAATTGCGTAAATCGCTCCCGAGGCACCGGTAATGCCAATACTGATATCATCGTGACTGTGTGTCATTGTCTTGCTTCTAACCTCTCTGCGAGCCGCTGCGGAAACTGACCAAATCCACCATTACTCATGCTCACCACAATATCCCCACTGTCAAGGGCAGTGTCGAGCAAAGCCAACAACTGTTCAATGTCACGCACACTTTTGACTCGCTTCTCATCAATACCATCCGGTTGCCAACCCAGTGATTCTGGCAAATGAACCACCACCATGTCCGCAGCTTCCGCCGCAGGCACCAAAGTAGCCTTGTGTACCCCCATACGCATGGTATTTGAACGTGGATCGATAATCCCCCAAATTCGAGCATGTGGGAAAGCCGCGCGCGCGGCTAAGAGGGTCTTACGTATGGCCGTGGGGTGATGGGCAAAATCTTCAAAAATTTGTATGCCTGCCACATTTGCCACAGGTTGCATTCGTCGCGCCACGCCCACAAACTGTGTAAGCGCTTCTGCTGCAACGGCTGGCAACACCCCCACATGATAGGCCGCCGCCATGGCCGCCACCGCGTTGGCGATATTATGCTCGCCATACAGCGACCAACTGACCCGATGACGCTCCCCATTAGGCGCCCTAAATTCGAAACACTGACCATCCGCAGACACCAATCGATACTGCCAGTCGCCATCCTTTGCCCCAAATGTTCGAACGGTTGTCCAGCATCCCATTTCCAATACGCGGGTAATTTGATCATCACCTTCCGGCACAATAATTTGGCCATTGCCGGGCACCGTCCGCACAAGGTGGTGAAACTGCTTTCGAATGGCAGCCATATCTTCAAAGATATCCGCATGATCAAACTCAAGATTGTTAATGATGAGCGTACTGGGCCGGTAATGAATCATCTTTGACCGCTTATCAAAAAAAGCACTGTCGTATTCGTCTGCTTCGATGACAAAAAATTCACTCTCACCGAGTCTGGCCGAAACACCAAAGTTTTGTGGCACGCCGCCAATTAAAAAACCAGGGGCATAGCCAGCATGATCAAGTATCCAGGTGAGCATGGATGACGTAGTGGTTTTGCCATGCGTCCCGGACACTGCCAAAACCCAACGCTCGCGCAAAACGTGTTCGTATAACCATTGCGGCCCGGAAACCATGGCGAGCCGTCGATCCAGAATGTTTTCGAGCATTGGGTTGCCACGACTGATGGCATTACCAACGATGAAGCCATCAACCGCTGTGGGCGGTTCTCGTTCGTAGCCTTCATCAACCTTGATGCCCAACGCCTCAAGCTGGGTGCTCATTGGCGGATAGGTGTTCGAGTCCACTCCGGAGACGGTGTGGCCAAGCGCTTTTGCCAGCCGTGCGATCCCCCCCATAAACGTGCCGCAAATGCCCAAAATATAAAAATGCGCCATGATGAATGCTGAAATTGCGTCCAAACTGGCCTCATCATAATCACGACGATGACAGGCCACAAGGAAAACTGCATCCCGAACCTGATTCGGGTATCATTGAGGCGCTTTCGGTACACACAATAATTAGAAGGGTAACATCAGCCATGGCGAATGAAATTCCAAATGCTTTTTATGCACAATCAGGCGGTGTGACCGCCGTCATCAATGCTTCTGCTGCGGGCGTCATTGAAACGGCACGCCAGCATCCCGATAGAATTGGCAAGGTATACGCTGGACGAAACGGCATTATCGGCGCATTACTCGAAGACTTGATTGATACCTCGCTGGAAAGCGATGAAGCCATCGCAGCACTTAAGCATACGCCGTCAGGGGCTTTTGGCTCGTGCCGCTATAAGCTCAAGAGCCTCGAAGAAAACAAGGCTGAATACGAACGCCTGATCGAAGTGTTCCGTGCCCATAACATTCGGTATTTTTTCTACAACGGTGGCGGCGATTCCATGGACACCGCACATAAAGTTTCCATGTTGTCCGAGCGAATGAACTTTCCTATCCAATGCATCGGCATTCCGAAAACTGTCGATAACGATTTACCCATCACAGACAACTGTCCTGGCTTTGGTTCGGTCGCGAAGTATGTTGCTGTATCCATCAAAGAGGCGGCCTTCGACGTAGCATCGATGGCGAAAACATCGACCAAGGTCTTTGTTCTGGAGGTCATGGGCAGGCATGCAGGATGGATAGCAGCCGCGGGTGGCTTAGCCGCTGAAAGAGAAGGCGATGCGCCGCACGTCATTCTATTTCCAGAAATTCCATTTGACCAAGAAGCATTTTTAGCGCGCGTTAAGCACGCCGTCGAAACTTGGGGCTATTGTGCCTTGGTCGTTTCAGAAGGCGTTCGCACCGCCGATGGTCAGTTTTTGTCTGACGCTGGTACCACAGACGCTTTTGGCCACAAGCAGCTTGGCGGAGTGGCGCCACTCATTGCTCAAATGGTCAAACAACATTTGGGCTATAAGTACCATTGGGCGGTCGCCGATTATTTGCAACGGGCGGCCAGACACATCGCCTCAAAAACGGACGTCGAACAAGCATATGCTATGGGAAAAGCCGCGGTGGAAATGGCTCTGGCTGGAAAAAATGCGGTCATGCCAACGATCGAGCGCCTCAGTGATGCACCTTATCGATGGCAAGTTGGTGAAGCGCCGCTATCGGCCGTGGCCAACGTGGAGAAAAAATTACCTCGAGATTTCATCACGGCCGATGGTTTTGGCATCACGGAAAAAGCACGGCGTTACCTGCAACCATTGATCGAAGGCGAAGATTACCCGCCTTATGTCAATGGCTTGCCCTACTATGTGCGCCTAAAGAATATTTTGGTGCCTAAAAAACTGCCCGAAGACTTCACGCTCTGAGGACATGCGCGGAACCTGTCACCACTGCGGGTTCCGCAAATATTCCTGTTTAATCACGTCATTAAACACGTCAACATAGCGCCCGGGAAACTGGCGATCCCGCTCGCAGTTGATCAACCGAACGGCCGACAGAAGACTCTTTTTGTAGGGGCGATCCGGTCGATCAGAAGTCACCGCCATGAACGTATCCGCCAAGGCCAAAAACCATGCACCGGGGCAGTCACCTTCACCGACCAAACCCTCTAGATATCCCTTCCCGTCGAAGCGCTCGTGGTGTCTGAGCACAATTTCAGAGGCGATTTCGAACCCAGGGATTTGCCGCAACAAACCAGCTCCGACGCGAACATGGTTTTTGACGGTTTCCCACTCTTCGTGGCTTAAACTGCCTGCCTTTTCGCGAATTTCGCGGGGCACCAGCACCATCGAAAACTCATGCACCAACACCGCGGCATCAAGCTGGAGTGGCTCTAGGCTTTCGCCGCCCGCCGCTTGCCACGCAGAATTCAATCTTTGGCACAACTGCAATGTGCGCGCCATTCGTGTCATACGCCATGGCTCGTCATAATGGGCACTTTGGGCGAGATCATAAAAAAACTGTAGACGCTCATCTTTTGTGACTTCCGTCGTATGAGACTCGGATGACACCGTTGACTGCAGCTGGTAATCACCCCGTAAAATGCCAGCCAGAGCCTGCTGCGAAATGTCCCGCACTGGTACCTTGTCGGCTCCACCCACCGCATCAATCAGCCGCTGCAACTGCTCAAGCCTGCTGCCATCACATACTCCTGAACTCACCATCTCGCCAATCAGAGGTTCGATTTCATGAATCACTGCCTGAACAAACTTGCCCAACGGGTCACAATATTCAAGTTCACCATCTCGGACCCGAGCGACAATGTTTTCCAAATGGTGCAACACATCAACAAAGGGTTGCAAAAAGACCATATTACAATTGCCCTTGACCGAATGCACCGCGCGGAAAAAGCGGTGCAGCAATTCAGGGTTTGGATTGGTCTCAGACAATTGATCTAGACTGGCATCCATATCTTCAATGGCTTCTTGGATGCCTTGATAAAAGTCACCTTTCAGTTCATCGTCGAGCTCCGCAAACTCGGGACATGCCAATTCACTCATAGGCGCCTACTAATCCTGGGGAATATAAAAACCAGTATAATCGACTTCCCTGTCTCGTGCATATTTCCAGATTTGCTCAAAGTTCTATAAAAGTGGTGCAATCACCAGTGACACAATGGCCATCACATTAATCAAAATATTCATCGACGGGCCACTGGTATCCTTGAATGGATCGCCCACAGTATCACCGACCACAGTGGCCGCATGGGTGTCACTGCCTTTGCCCCCGTGATGCCCTTTCTCGACATGTTTCTTGGCATTATCCCAGGCGCCGCCTGCATTCGCCATTTTTAGTGCCAACACGACCGCCGATAGTAGGCCGCCAGCCAGCACACCACCTAACGCTTCACCACCCAGCGTGAAGCCAACCAATGGCGGTACGAGCACAGCAATCACGCCCGGCAGAATCATTTTTTTCAGTGCGGCAGTCGTCGCAATGTCAATACAACGGTCACTGTCAGGCTCTGCAGAGCCTTCCATTAGCCCTGGAATTTCTTTGAACTGGCGCCGAATTTCCCGAATCATTTCAAAAGCCGCATCGCCAACAGCGGTCATCGTAATGCTTGCAATCAGATAGGGAACAATGCCGCCGATAAACAATCCCATCAAAACGGTTGGATGGTCGAGCGCGAGGTTAAAGTCCGGATACTTGGCCCGCATCACCGCCTGATACGCCGAAATAATGGCCAAAGCCGCCAATGCCGCCGCGCCAATGGCAAAGCCCTTGCCAATCGCCGCTGTGGTATTGCCTAGCTCGTCCAAAGAATCCGTAATTTTTCGCGTCTCCTCACCGAGCCCGGCCATTTCGGCAATGCCGCCAGCATTGTCGGCCACAGGACCGTAAGCATCAATGGCCATGGTGATACCGACGGTCGACAACATGCCTACGGCGGCAATGGCCACGCCGTATAAACCAGCAAGATGAGTAGACACGAAAATAATGGCCACCACCAGCAGCACCGGGAACACAACGGACTGCTTACCAACCGCAAGGCCTTTGATAATGACTGTTGCCGCGCCAGTTTCACCTGACAGAGCGATATGTCGTACTGGCTTTCCTGAAGTGTAATACTCAGTGACTAGCCCAATGCCGATGCCGCCGATAGCGCCGCTCAAGACAGCCACCCATACGTGCCAATGAATTTGCAAATGTGTCAATACACCATAGGCCGCTAACATAAACAGAACAGCAGAGCCCACAGTGCCCGCCCTCAAAGCCACTTCAGGGCGACTGGTCGCCATTAACCGGACGACAAAAATGCCAATCACGGAACATAACAGACCCACCGACGCCAACATCAGTGGTAAAAACATCAGCTGTGATGCTTCACCCAACGCACCATTGGCCGTGCTAGCAGCGATGGCCATCGCGGCTATCATCGCACCACAGTAGGACTCGAAAATATCGGACCCCATACCAGCCACATCACCCACATTATCGCCAACGTTATCGGCTATCACGCCGGGATTACGCGGGTCATCTTCCGGAATTCCAGCCTCGACCTTACCCACAAGATCGGCACCAACATCCGCACTTTTCGTGTAGATGCCCCCACCGACACGGGAAAACAGTGCCACGGTCGACGCCCCCATGCCGAAACCGTGAATGGCTTCAGCATGTGTTGGATCAGCAGCGAACGCCAAATAAAGAACGCCAAGCCCCAAAAGCCCTAGCGCGGCCACACATAAGCCCATCACCGCACCACCGTAAAAGGCAACACTTAATGCCTGAGGGGCGCCCTGAGTTTGCGCCGCTACAGCCGTTCTCGTATTGGCACGAGTGGCGGTATACATCCCGAGGAAACCGGCCAAGGCACTGGCCAAGGCGCCAGTGAAAAAGGCAATTGTAGTTTTCGCACCCAAGAATATATAGAGAAACACTCCGACCACGAGCGCAAAGATGATTAGCATACTATATTCGCGACGCATAAAGACCATCGCGCCAGAATGAATTTTTTCACCAATCACCGCAACAAGACCTTCTCCCTCTGGAAATTGGCGAATTTTCCAATAGAGAAACCCGGCAAAGACAAGGCCCAATGCGCCAATCACGGCGGGCAAAAAATGTAGCGTCAGCATGTGTCCCCTCCCCTGACTATTTATTTTTTCTATGGCCTATGCCAACAAGTGATTTGTCCATAGGTCACTTTGAACTTACGCCGCCAACTCAAAATTTGCAACCAAAACCACAGGATACTCAATGTTGTCAACCACGTTGGATAGGAAACCGGGGAAAAACACTGTATAATGCGCGCCCTCAACAAGGTATGCTGCTTGATCGCAAGTAAGGAAGAACGATGAGCTTGAACAAAGTGCCTGCTGGCAAGAACATTCCGGAAGAAATCAATGTCATCATTGAAATTCCCGCACATGCGGATCCCATTAAGTACGAAGTCGACAAAGAGTCGGGCGCTATTTTTGTTGACCGATTCATGGCGACGTGCATGCACTACCCCTGTAACTATGGTTATGTGCCACACACACTGTCGGAGGACGGCGATCCAGTTGATGTGCTCGTACCAACGCCTTTCCCATTAATGGCAGGTTCAGTGATCCGCTGTCGCCCGGTCGGGGTCCTCAAAATGACGGACGAGAGTGGCGTGGACGCGAAAGTGATCGCAGTCCCCATTGGCGAGCTCACCTCGCTATATGATGAAATCGAAGAAGCCACCCAGCTGCCAAAATTGCTGCGCGATCAAATTATCCACTTTTTCGAGCACTATAAGGATTTGGAACCCGGTAAATGGGTAAAAGTAGAAGGCTGGGAAAACGCCGAAGCCGCAAAAGAAGAAATTCGTCAGAGCGTTGAACGCTACAACAACGCCACAGACAAACCCGCTTTCTAAGTCGAAAAGCGACAGCCCGGACCACGTCCGGGCTTTTTAGAGTCACTTAAGACAGCGCCTCCATCAAAATCTGCCGTGCTCTATGGTACTGCGCCTTGCTCGTGCCTTCGGCAATGCCTTCAAGCCTCGCGATCTCCTGATGTGCGTAACCATATTGTGCATAAAGCTGAAAAACGCGTTTTGCTTTTTCTGGCAGCGCTGCAATGGCACGCTTAATGTCTAGACGTTGTTCGGTTGAGGCAATGCTGTCGTCCGTCCCCAAACGAAAATCGACTGACTCAATAGAGACCCAGCTTTTGGCGCGGCGAAAGTGGCTAACCATGACATTGTGGGCAATCCTACGTAGCCAATGCAATAGGCTGCTATCTCCGCGGAAACTACGAATTGAACGCCATGCCTTGAGAAAGGCTTCCTGCGTGCAATCTTCCGCCAACACTGGTTGGCCACAAACGGCCAAACAACTTGCATAGACTTGTCGATAATGCGCGCGCGTCAATCGCGAAAAGGCTTCTCGATCACCTTGCTTTGCGCGCTCAATCAAACTTTGTTCGCATTCAGGCTTCATTCGCCCTCCTTAAACACAATCGCTTCCTTGCCTTCAACCTTAGCAGGCGACCGAATGACAAACTGTTACGAAATGTATGAAAGTTTTTACCGCCTTACCCTTGCGTCAACAGATTACGCAAGTCAATGACTGCCGCATTGGCGCGCGCAATGTACGAAGCCATAACCAACGAATGATTGGCCAGCAGGCCAAACCCGGAACCATTAAGAATCATCGGACTCCATACCGGTCGCTGGGTCGCTTCAAGCTCTCGTATGATCTGACGCAAACTTGCGGTGGCATTTTTCTTCTGGAGCACTGATGCAAAATCCTTTTCCACAGCACGCAAAATCTGCAATAAGGCCCAGCTGGAGCCTCGCGCCTCGTAAAATACGTCATCAATTTTCAACCACGGTGTCTTGACCCGGACCGCCTCTGACATCCGAGTGGAAACCTTTGCTGCCGGATCCCCTGACAAATCAATATTTTCACGTTCTTGCTGGACCGCGGCACTCAGTCTCTGTGACAAATTGCCCAGTCGTTTTTCCACCGTCCTCAACCAGTCCGCCAAATTATCCGCACGTGCATAGAACTGCGCATTTTGCTGATTTTCATCAGCCAACTTTTCGCGATATGCCTTCAAATAGCGAATGCCCTCAGCATACTCATCCTCGGCGGTCGGCATCATCCAACTTTCTCGATCGACATTGAAACGCGGTTCTGCTTGCTTAAGATCATTTTGCTCGACAGACTGTGATTGCGACCGGCTAAAGTCGTTACGTAGCGCCCGCACTAGGTCTCTCAACTGCACAAGCGCGCCATACTCCCAAGCCGGCATATCGTCCATGAACACGCCCGGCGGCATGATGTCATTTGAAATGAAGCCACCAGGCTTTTCCAGCAACGTACGCGCAATCCCAATCGCCGCATCTGTCGTGGATTGCCCAACCACTTGGGTTTCAGGAAACACTAAATCATCCGGCTCTTGACTCCAATAGACCGCAATCACATAGAAAAGCAAAATCAACACGGCCAAGAGACTTGGGATAAGCTTAAGCAACAACATCCGGCGAAATGACACGCGTCCGATTTCGGTAAGTCCTCTGTCTGCCATAGGCTTCCTTCTCTAACACTCAACTATGTTAATTTGGCTGTTCTGTGCTCACACGAAAACGCACCGGCCAGCATTGCTGTTCTGCGTCACAAAATTCAATTATCACTTCCGTCCCATCAGACAGTGGCTTGGTCAAACCCATCACCATGAGATGTTTCGCACCGGGCACCAAACGCACACTCCCCTCGGCCGGAATGGTTAATTCGCTCACATGGCGCATCGTCATTGTGCCTTTTTGATCACGCACAGTTTCGTGAATCATGCACTGCCCCAACTCAGGACACTTGACCTCTGTCACCACGATTGGGTGCTGACTTGGATTGAATAGCTCCACATATCCGGCTGTCATTCCAGCCCCCGGTGGCATCAAACGCAGCCACCCCTTTTGGCCAATGATGGCCGCGTGTCCGTTGGCCATCATGATCAATGCCAGACAAATGCTCAGATAGCGCATCCATTTTCACCCGTGTGCACACCGTCTGGGGACGGATCATAACAAAGTTCGTCACATCAAGGATAGAAAAAGCGCCTGAAAAAGCTAGTAACCCGGCTTCGGCTTGATGACACTCAAAATAAAGTAGATGACTAATGTCGGGACCGTGGCAACAAACAAACCTATCAATGCAATTAAACGAAGGACTGTAACATCCCAACCGCGGCTATACGCTAGCCATGCACAGACGCCCGAAATTTTTGCTCGATAACGCCCACTGTTTTCAAAACGATACATCGCCAAACTGTCTCCCTATACTTGCCCTACTCACCATCACAATTCAAAGACTGTGCCAACTGGAGCAAGGCGTGTTCTGGGCATTTAACTGATGGAATGCTGGCTTATCGCACCAATTATTGGCTTTTCTCACCGTGTGAACTGACAATTTCCAGTGCATTATGCAGCACCTCGACGCCTGCGCCCGGTTTGTGAGCATGCTGCGATAGATAGCGTCGCCATAGCTTCCCGCCCGGCTGTCCATGAAATAACCCAAGCATATGCCGCGTAATGGCACTCAGTCGAACACCTGCTGACGTCTGATGCTCAACATAAGGCAGCATCCGCCCTACGACCTCATAACGTGACGGCTTATCCAGCGCTATGCCAAATACGTGCTGTTCCACGTCTACAAGCACGTATGGCGTCTGGTAGGCGGCACGTCCCATCATCACCCCATCGACTTGCTGCAAATGTGATAGCACTTGCGCTAATTCAGTGATACCGCCATTGATTGTGATGTGATACGTCGGAAAGTCTTTTTTGAGTTGGTAAACACGCTCATAATGGAGTGGGGGCACTTCCCTGTTTTCTTTTGGACTTAACCCTGAAAGCCATGCCTTACGCGCATGAACGATAAAATGTCGTACGCCTGCCCGCGCGACAGTTTCTACAAACGTTTGCAAGAATTCGTAGCTGTCCTGATGATCAATACCAATTCTTGTCTTCACCGTCACCGGTCGATTGGTGACTTCCTGCATGGCCTGCACACATTCTGCTACCAAGGTGGGCTCTGCCATCAAACATGCACCAAAGCGCCCCGATTGCACCCTGTCGCTCGGACAACCCACATTTAAATTGTACTCATCGTAACCGAAAGATTCGGCGATGCGCACCGCTTCAGCCAATAAATCTGGAGCCGACCCGCCAAGTTGCAAGGCAACAGGATGTTCTTCTGGATGGAAAGCCAACAGCCGTTCAGGATCACCATGGACCAGCGCTTGCGCCGTGACCATTTCCGTGTACAACAAAGCATACTTGGTCAACTGGCGATGAAAATACCGGCAATGCCGGTCCGTCCAATCCATCATCGGTGCTACAGAAAAACGGCGAGATTGTTCAAGCGGTACATATTCCACTTGGCCCAAACGTTGTTCATGATTTCCCATAACTAAGCTCTTCGGCCGCGGTGATTTGGCCGTCGACAAAACGCCCATAACAAGTCCACTAATTTCACCATACTTTTTGCAATAGCTGCCATAATGCCCGTAACGCGGGAAACCATGGACCAAACAGTAGCCATGCGATCGCACACAGCAATATGGTGCTCTCCACGATCATTTTCCATAGCTCACGCTTTGTATGCTGACGACGATAACGAATCACGGCATGACTCAACAACCAGACCAGCGAGAAGATGCTCAAGCCTGTGAGTCCAAGTAGCATCACTTCACGCTGTGACAGATCAATGGCTGCCCCAGCCACAACACCGGGTAATAGATAGGCGGGTGCCCAAACCAAAGCAGATCCAATATTGACCAACATGAAAACGCCTGGCCGCATACCTGCCACACCGGCAATAAGCGGAATAAAAGCGCGCACTGGTCCAAAAAATCGCCCCAACGCTACGCTGGCAATACCATGTCGAGCAAAAAACACCTCCGCCCGTGACATCACCGCTTGGTGCTTTTTTATCCATGACCAGCTTCGAATTTGCGTTCGATAATGCCAGCCCAGCCAATAACCAGCGAATTCACCCACGACAGCGCCAGCGAATGCAAAGATCGTCATCGGCAAAAAGGGCAAATGGCCTTGACCAATCAACACACCCACGCCAACCAAGAACGCCCATCCTGGCACTGCTAATCCAAGAACGATCAGTGACTCTGCAAACGCGACGAAGCAAACAATCCAGCCTGCCAGCTCAGGGTGCTGCGACACCCAATCCAACCACGCATCAACGTTCACTCAATCGCACTCCAGACGATATCGTCCAAATTGGCAAGCGAATAGGCCTGCCGCTCTTTAAGTGTCATCCGGTGTCGATAGCCTAGTTCAGACATCAAATGCCGAATCAGACCAGGTTGAGTTTCGGCTAATGAACGTGGTCC
>RFGJ01000230.1 GCA_003696665.1 Gammaproteobacteria bacterium
CTGGTTTTGGGGCACACAGATAGCCGAGGTCGCCGCCTGTACAACAAGCGCCTTGGTCAGAAACGTGCTGAAGCCATAAAACGCCAACTGATACAGGCCGGCCTGCCAAAGCAACGCATTGTGGTGCGTTCCTACGGAGAAAGGGCGCCGGTCGCTTCAAATGCGCATCCACTTGGGCGTGCCAAGAACCGGCGTGTTGTGGTTCGCCTATACAAAGATGACACCTGAACTGAACAAAAATTTCCACATGTCAGTTTTGCAAATTAGCCGCGATTTTTCTACTTTTCGATGAGAGAGGCACGCAATGATAAGGCAGGGGCCCAATGTTCAATGGACGCAACCTATGGCGATTGTCGCTGACACTTTGGGGAATTGGTGGCAGCCTGCTGTTGATGCGTTTGCCGATTGACTGGCCACTCGCTAGTGTATGGGCGCTGTTCGGCGCTATGATGTGGTGGTATCGGCGTGCCATTACCAAGGCCATCAGGGCCGCTGCCCAGACGCTGGACATTCATGGTATTTCGGATGAGCCGCTGGAAGCCATTGATGCACTGGCTTCGGCGGCGCGTTTGCATATGCAAAAAGCTCAGCAGTCAACAGCGCATTTGGCCACTCATCTCCAAAGCGATGTCTATGTCGATGCTCAAACCCACCTCGGCAATCGAAACTTTTTTGATGCGCGTATAGAAGTGTTGCTTCAGCCAGAACTGAACACCGGTGCTGGGCTTGTCATCTTTTTGTTATTGCAAATGGACAACTGGCCAGACGAGGCGAGAAACGATGTGATCGAACAAGCTGGGGTGCTCATCCTCAATGTCTTGCGGGATCGGCCAGACGCCATAGTTGCTCGTCGCCACGCCAATGAATTTGCTGTCGCATTGCATCCTGTGAAAGATTCCGATGTTGGCGCCTTGTGTAACCGGTTATGTCGGGCTTTAAAAAATTTGATATTGCCAGCGAACGTCGATGCGCATGTTGATCAGCTTTATTTTCTTGGGGCAACAGTATTTTCTCCGGATGTCAGCCGTTATGAACTGTATTCAACGGCGGACTTAGCGCTGAGAACCGCACAATTACGGGGCAATAGCGGGTGGGTTCGACTGGACGTGGATCGTCACCTGTCCATACGCGGCATGGTCGCATGGCGGACGCTTTTTGACCACGTATTGACGAAACGTCACTTTGGATTAATTCGTCAACCAGTACTCAAAATGGCCGACAACAAGGTCTGGGCACAGGAGCTGTTTGCCGTGCTCTGGACGCAGGAAGGCGCGCCAGTCAGCGCTTCGGAATTTGTCCCCATGGCCTTGGCCAGTGGTTATCTGACCGATATTGACCGTATGTTGATCGATGATGTGGTTAAAATATTAATGTACGACGATCACGCGCCATACCGAGTGATAGTCAATATTCATCCGGCGTCGTTGGCGAAGGAAAATTTTTCCAGCTGGCTCATCGAACGGTTGGCGGGACACCCTGCATTGCGCGATCGGCTTGTTGTCGAAATTTCCTATGCAAGTCTTCCCACATATGCAGAAAAATTAGAACCAGTTATTGCTGAACTGCGCCGCTACGGGACGACTGTTGGCTTCGACCATGTTGGTGAAACCTTGCTGGATGTCACTTCGCTCATGGAATGGGCGGTTGACTATATTAAAGTGCATCAGACGGCAGTGCATGAAGTCTGTGACAAGCACCACTCAGAGCAGGCAGTAGCCTGGCTATCGGCGCTGGCACAGCTGTGTCGTGATAAAGACATCGCGCTGTATGCAGAAGGGATTGAGCACCGGGAACAATGGGTTCGTCTCAAAGATCTTGGTTTTACGGCGGGCCAAGGCTTTTTACTCGGCAAACCGACACGCTTACAGCGCCTGGCCGGGGAGCGTGTCCTTGCGGAGGGGGATACGTCACGATAGAATTGGCAGCATGCAGGGGCATGGATGTATTGGAATGAAAGTCGGGTCGAATCAAGGATTTACACTGGTCGAGTTGGTCATCGTGATCGCCGTGCTCGGGCTGATCGCGGCCTATGCGGTGCCATATTATTCTAATTTGACGCGCAATGCGCGGCTCACCGTGCTTGATGGTATTGCGGCCTCAATGCGCTCGGCCGCCGATATGACCAAAATGAAGGCACGGGCTTCTGGCTTACGCCCAGCATCAAGTAACCCGGCGGGATCAGGTGGCAATCAATATGGCTATGTCGTACAGTTTCCCTTCGGCAGTGCTGAAGTCGATTGGCGCAACCTGTGTCCAGAGAGTAAGGCCGAACTGGGCAATCGCTTGACGATGATCGATTTTCTTGATTTTTATGATGCCGACTTGCAAACACGGATAGACAATCGATATACCCTCATCGGTTATCAGCTTCCTGCTTCAGGCGTGCCGACCAACCAAGGCTGTTACGTGATTTATGATTCCTTCGGCGACCCCAACTGTACTGTGACCGTGGTCGACGTAGACTGTTAACAAGATAATTTGTATGCGCTGGCCAACTGGCCGCCTATTCAACTGCCTTGGCCTGATTAGTGGGGGGCTGAATAGTTCTCTTGGTAACGTTTGACCCATGGCCACAAGATTGGTGGCTGGGTATTGTTGTGTTGTTTAGGCCAATTGGCTGAAGTCTGTGCTGATTTCTCCAGTCGAAAAGTATGCGTTTATTTGCGAATCTGGGGTAGAATGTGAGCACTTTTGCTTGAGCATCACCATTTAGATTATGAGCGACGACAGCAGCGCACGTCCAAAACACTTTATTGAGCAAATCATTGAACAAGATCTGGCAAGTGGCAAACACAAGACCGTAGTCACGCGATTCCCGCCAGAGCCGAACGGCTATTTACATGTCGGCCATGCCAAGTCAATTTGCTTGAACTTCGGTATGGCGCAAAAGTACGGGGGCGTGTGTCACCTGAGATTTGATGACACAAACCCAGAAAAAGAAAGTGAGGAATACGCCAAAGCGATTGAAGCAGACGTTTGCTGGCTTGGCTTCCAGTGGCACGGCCCTGTTCGGCATGCGTCGGACTATTTTGAGGCACTGTATAATTTTGCCGTTGAGTTGATCAAAGCGGGAAAAGCCTACGTCGACGAATCCTCGCCGGAGGAAATTCGCCGCATGCGCGGCACGCTGACAGAGCCGGGCCAGAATAGCCCATATCGGGACCGCCCCATCGAGGAAAATCTTGATTTGTTTGCCCGTATGCGCAATGGTGAATTCCCAGATGGCGCCATGGTACTGCGTGCCAAAATCGATATGGCGTCGCCTAACCTGAATATGCGTGATCCGGTCATCTACCGCATCCGGCGCAAGCACCATATTCGCACTGGCGACAAGTGGTGCATTTATCCTATGTACGACTTTACCCATTGCATTTCGGATGCGTTGGAAGGCATTACCCATTCGCTGTGTACTTTGGAGTTTGAGGATCACAGGCCGTTATATGACTGGGTGTTGGATAACATCAGCATTGACTGTCATCCGCAGCAAATTGAGTTTTCTCGGCTCAACCTAGCCTACGCCATTACCAGTAAGCGGAAACTGACCCAGTTGGTTGAAAATGGTGATGTGGCTGGTTGGGACGATCCGAGGATGCCGACCATCAGTGGCATGCGTCGTCGTGGTTATCCTCCCAAAGCCATCCGCAATTTCGTTGAACTCACAGGCGTGACGAAGAAAAACCATGTCGTCGATATGGCACTTTTAGAGCACGCTGTGCGGGATGTGATGGATAAGGAAGCGCCACGAGCCATGGCGGTCCTTAAACCATTGAAAGTGACCATTACCAACTGGCCGGAAGACTACGAGGAATGGTTAGAGGCGCCATGTCATCCCAAACGTGAAGAACTGGGCAAACGCAAAATCCCGATGACGCGAGAATTGTTCATTGATCGGGATGACTTTCGCGAATCCGCGAACAAAAAGTTTAAGCGTTTGGTCCTGGGCGGCGAAGTGCGCCTTCGCTACGGTTATGTCATTCGTTGTGACGAAGTCATTAAGAACGAGCGGGGCGATATCATTGAGCTGCGGTGCCATTACGACAAAGACACTTTGGGGCGCAATCCCGAGGGTCGAAAAGTGAAAGGCGTGATTCACTGGGTGTCAGCCAAATACGGTGTCCGAGCGGAAGTCCGCGTGTACGATCGGCTATTTAATGTCCCCAATCCGGCTGAGGCAGAGGATTTCCGACAGTGTTTGAACCCGAATTCATTGCATGTCATCACCGATGCCGTGGTGGAACCGTCACTGGCGGACGCCGCGCCGGAGTCAGGTTTTCAGTTTGAACGGGAAGGGTA
This sequence comes from Gammaproteobacteria bacterium, assembly GCA_003696665.1. Classification (NCBI taxonomy): domain Bacteria; kingdom Pseudomonadati; phylum Pseudomonadota; class Gammaproteobacteria; species Gammaproteobacteria bacterium. The sequence goes on from RFGJ01000230.1 coordinate 4,294, forward strand.
TTTTGTGGCCGACCGCTACGATCATCGTCCGGACGCGCCAGTTTTCAATAAAACTGTCGGCTTGCGTGATACTTGGGCCAAAATTGAGGCCGCTGAGCAGTAAGCGGCCGATGTCTTAAACCGAAGCTTCGTTGTCTGCGATGAGGCGTGCACCAGATGCGCCAACTTGGCCCACAAAGGTGGAGGCATCAATGCCTTGATCGTGAAAAACAGCGCACATGGCTTCTGCCACACGATAAGCGGTTTCGATGGTTGGGTTGAGCGCGAATAGCGATGGCCCCGAGCCGGATAGGCCAGCCCCGATTGCCCCGGCATCCAGCGCTGCTTGGCGCACCAGAGAAAAGCCGGGGATCAAATGCGCACGGGATGGCTCGGCGAAATTATCGAACAGGCAACGGGCCAGTAACTCCCAGTCGCCGTGAGCCAATGCATGGACAAATCCCGCGCCGCGTGCGACCTGTTCTGTGGCCAAAGGCATGTCAATGTGCTTAGGCACTAATGCGCGCGCTTTTTTAGTGCTGACTGACAAGGTTGGATAAACCACGGTGTAAAATAGGGGGGCGCCAATTGTCAGTTTCAGAATGTGTGGCGGTGTGTTGGGCAAAATGGCCACCACACCACCCAACAGGGCTGGCGCGACATTATCTGCGTGAGGAGAGCCACTGACGACACTTTCGCCGATCGCAGCCAGAGGGACAAGGGCTTCTGTGGATAGTGGATTGCCGCATAGCGCATTGACCGCGAATACCGCCGCTGCCGCACTGGCGGCGCTGGAACCGAGGCCGGAGCAAAATGGCATCTGTTTGTGGATGCGGAGCGCAACGCCTCGCGTTTCCTGAATTTGTTCCAGCAAGGCTTGCACAGCTACGGAGGCGGTATTGCGTTCGGGCGCAACCGGTAGCCGGCCGTTATCGCCAGTGATTTCAACAATATGGACCCCTGGGGCATCATGCCAGCTGGCCTCCACCACATCACCAAGCCCGTCCAGTGCCATCCCTAGCACATCATAGCCGGCTGACAAGTTAGCGGCACTGGCAGGTGCAAAAGCTCGGACGGTCATGTTCATGCGATCAGATCACTCACCTTGGGCACGTTAGCCAGATGTGCTTGCCAGACCGCGTGATGACAGGAGGCGATCATCTCATCAATGGCGTCGATCGCCATAAACTGCTCGCTAAAGCCAGGCTGTTCCGGATCGAGGAACATTCTTGCCGAGTTGATGATGTGTGCGATCAATTCTGCGGGCGACTCGTCCCCGACCGCAACGCGAATGGTCGTTGGGTAGATTCCGGCACGTCGCATGGCTTCCGGATCCAGTTCAGAATGCGATGTCAGTGCTGGGCATAAGACAATGGTATTGGTTTGACCGATACTGACTTGATGATTGAATGTGGGAGCCAATGAGTCGAAGAAACGAATGAAGGCATCTCGAGAAAAGCCGGCTTGTTCCAGGTCGAAGGTGAACAGGTTGCAGGGCAACTCATCCCGCAAGACTTTATTCTTAAGGGCAAAGTTAGGATTGCTTGAGACAGCATGAGAATTGACCGTAATTTTGGGGTGGGAATCCAAAAAACGTGTCAAAGCCATCGTGTTGATGGCTTTTGCCATCATGCGCACCTCAAGTGTTCGCATTCCCGTGAGAACCTCAAAGGCCTTGTCGGCATCAAGGAAGGCCCCTTTGATGTAGTACACGTCCCAGAACATGGTTTTGTTCCAAGGCAGACCGTTGACCGTTTCACCTTTCGGGATGAACATTCGCCAGGTTTCCCCAATAACCACGCCCGCGGTGGACGCGCCATTGCCAGAAATGTCTTTGGTGTAACTGTGGATCAGATAATCTGGACGAGCCGCCTTGTCGGGATGGCGTAAGGGCTGTGCCAAAAATGGTGTGGCCAGGGTTGAGTCCAGCATGACAAGCGAATCATGCCGGTGCGCGATTTGGCAAATGGCAGGTACGTCAAGCACGTAACCATGCGGATTGCACGGGCTTTCTACGTACACATGAATTTTTTTGCCCCGCGCCAGTGCTTCGGCGTGTTTTTCCTGAACTTCTTGATAGCGGGTGGCAAATTCCTCGCCGGTGTAACCGTCAAACCATTCGATGACGATGCCCATTTTGTCAGGCCGTGCATAATAGTCGACCAGTAACTGATGGACACCACCATAAATGTTGCGCGAAACGATCAGAATGTCACCAGATGAAAGCACATTGCCAAGTACTGCGTCGATGGCGGCCATCCCGGAGTTGAAGTTCCAGGCAAGATAATTGGGGGCTTCAGGACCACATTCGAGATCCACAATGGCATTGGCAAGCGAAATTGAGGTCGGATTCAGTAGACGTGAATAGATTTGATGCGTCATTTCTTTGCCATGGAAGGCGTCGTCAACCCATTCCGTGCAGGCGTAAATGTAAGTGGCTGTTTTGACAACAACTGGATTGGCAGCAAACAGGGCAGTGACATTGTCGAAAATTGGATAGGAGCCTTTCGCATAGTGCGTGGTATCCGAATAGTTGAGACTTTGGTATGTCTTGCGGAAAGGGTTTTGCAGCGTGTCAAGAATTTTAGCAATCTGGAACGACAAAAATTTCTTGGCGTTGAATCGTGCGATGCGATCCGTTTGTGGTAGCTGCTCAATGGTTTCGGTGGTGATGCGCCACAACTCGGTCACATCGGCATGTGTTTGGTAAAGCCGCTCGGTCATTTGTCGAAGCACGCGGCCATAATCAGACTCAGGATCAATGCCAAAATGCGCTAACTGTTCCGCCGCCAATTCCTCTGTGGTCGTGGCTTGGGTGGTATTTCTTCTTGGCGACAAAATTTTTTGTGCTTCAAAAGCAGAGTGAACTGACATAGGGCTTCCCTCTTTGACAATGTAAGACCTTCTGAGCATGTCATCAGTTTGGCGGGAAATCAAAATATTTGTTTGCCCGATGGGGACGAAATGAATTTTATCCAAATAATATGGGCAACCTCCGAATTTTGTGCTGATTATGGTCAGACCAGATCGGGTGTGTCTGAGATGGTTTTGTGTGCCATAAAAAAGCGGGGTAGACTCGCACCATTGTCATTGTGAATGGGTGGGCTATGCGATACCTCAGTACACGTGGTTTGGACGCTCCGCGCACTTTCGGCGCAGTGGTGCTCGATGGTTTGGCTCGAGACGGCGGCTTGTATGTACCGGAAGATTATCCTGATGTGACCGCTGAGTTAGATAAGTGGTCAGAACTTTCCTATCAAGATTTGGCGGTCGAGGTGATGACCCCCTTTGTTGCGCCCGACCTTTCACCTGAGACGTTGCGTCAGCTCGTCACGCGTGCTTATCGCCGCTTCGACCATGCTGAGGTGACACCACTGGCGTCACTGTCTGAATGCGATATCTTGGAGCTGTTTCATGGCCCGACTTTGGCGTTTAAGGATGTGGCATTGCAGTTTCTCGGGGAACTGTTTTCGGAACTTTTGCATCGTCAAGGTCGACGAATGACCATCATTGGCGCGACCTCGGGGGATACGGGCAGCGCGGCCATCGAAGGGGTTCGAGGCCGAAAGGGAATTTCGATTTTTATGTTGCACCCGAAAGGGCGTGTCAGCCGCGTGCAAGCCTTACAAATGACCACAGTGTTGGACGACAATGTCTATAACCTGGCAGTGTCGGGCGATTTTGACGACTGCCAGGGGTTGGTCAAGTCGTTGTTCAATGATCATGCATTTCGAGACCGCTACTCGCTTGGTGCGGTCAACTCCATCAATTGGGCGCGGATTCTGGCGCAGACGGTTTACTATTTTTATGCTGGGCTGAAACGCTTGCGGCAACGGCCAAATACGCCCTTAACCTTTGTCGTTCCGACAGGCAATTTTGGTGACATTTTGGCGGGTTATATTGCTCGCCGGATGGGACTGCCGGTTGCGAAGCTGGTGATCGCCACGAATCACAATGACATATTGGTACGTGTGCTTCGAACGGGGGCCTATGTCCCTGAACAGACGCGTCCGTCATTAAGCCCAGCAATGGACATACAGGTGTCATCAAACTTCGAGCGGGTTTTGTTTGACGTCGCTCAGCGCGATGGCGCTAAGGTGCGCGAATGGATGATGGGCCTGAATGCAGGCGGTTTCCAATTGGGTGACTCAGAACTCACACAATTGCGAGAGATTTTTGAGGCGGTGCGCGTCGATGATGAAGAAATCATTGCGACCATTCGAGAGACTTATGCACAAGACCGTTATGTGCTTGACCCACATACAGCGGTTGGTGTCACCGCCGCCAAAAAGCTGGGGATCAAGGACGCTGTTTGTCTTGCGACTGCACACCCGGCGAAATTTCCGGAGGCGGTTGAGCGTGCCATCGGCTCGCCGCCACCGACTCCAGAACGGATTCGGACGTTGTTTGACTTGCCGACGAGACAATACGATCTTCCTGCCAGTGTGAATGCGCTGAAAACGTTCATTGCCGAAGCGCTTGAGGAGTCACGAAAGTGAGCGGTTGGGTTGTGCTCAAATTCGGTGGGAGTTCGGTGGCGCGTCCAGAACACTGGCGCAATATCGCGACGATCATTACACGGAGGCGGCAGGCCGGATGGCGCGTGATGGTGGTGCTCAGTGCCCTGAAAAATGTCACCAATATGCTTGAGGGATTGCTGCATCAGGCGCGTGCCGGTGTGCATGCTCAGGCGCTTGCCAATTTGCACCGATTACATTTGCAATTTGCGACAGATCTGGGGCTTGATGGTGAGACCATCTTGGGGGCGACGTGGCAAGCATTGAATGAATGCCTTGACAGAATTGCCCAACACAAAACGATCACACCGCGTTTACACGCATCAGTGCTCGCGTATGGCGAGTTGATGTCCACGCAACTCGGTGTGGCGTATCTGCATCAACAAGGTTTACCAGTGATCTGGCAGGATGCTCGCCATTGGTTAGTCAGCGAGCCCAAGGGCGATGCTTGGCATGATTATTTGTCTGCGGAATGCGACTATCGGCCCGATCCAGTGTGGCGCGCCAGTTTGCCGGAGCAGGCAATTGTCATCACGCAAGGGTTCATCGCCTCCCATCCTAATGGTGATACGGTATTGCTCGGACGCGAGGGATCAGACACAACGGCCGCCTATCTCGCTGCGAAGTTGGGGGCAGAAGCGCTGGAGATTTGGACGGATGTTCCTGGCATATTTACCACGGATCCTCGCGAAGACAGCACCGCCCGGCAACTGAAATATTTGAGTTATGCGCAGGCAGTGGACATGACGGCTTGTGGGGCACGTGTCCTGCATCATCGTGCTTTGGCACCCGCGCAAAAAAATAACATCCCTGTCTGGATCCGCGCGACATCCGATCCGGACCAAGCGGGCACAAAGTTGTGTGCTGACGTTGCGCATCATGACTCGGCGATCGCCGTGGCGCGTCAAGATGATGTGCTTTGGCTGCAATTTGAGCCTCTGCCACAATCGGAAATGGACAGGGTCATCCATGTTTTAAGCAGTCATGGGTTTGATCTGTTGGGACAGTTTGCTGCCATTGATCGTGTCGATTTGGTGCTGTATTGGGCGAATACCGACGCTCCGGAGCCTGATGTGACCTCGCTGATACCGATTTCGCCGCAAAAAGTTGAGTGTGGGCTGGCACGGGTGACAGTGATTGGTGGTCAGCAAGGTGACTGGCAATCGTCTTTGGGCGATGTGTTGTCCACACGTGTGCCTGTTCGAGTCCAGTTTAATGAACCAACCAAAATTTCATGGCTGGTGCCGGTCGGTGCTGGGATAGAAGCGCAGCGAGCGTTGCATGAGCAGGTGTGTCAGCGGCTACCGGCATCGCTTGTTGGTCTAGCGTGGCAGGGATGGGTGAACTCGAGTCAGGCACGTTGACGGGCGCTGTCTATGGGACACTGTATGTGTCACTGATGGGAGGTTGTGATGAACCAGCCATTTGACATTATGGTCTTGGCCCATGCCGCGGCAAAGGCCACGGTATTTCGACAGTTGGCCAAGGAGGGCGCAAGTTGCCCATCGGTTTCCGTGATGCCCTATTGGCGGTTCGTCAGCCAGCTTTATGAGCCAGAACAGATCGTGCTGGATGGGAAGCAGGCGACGGCACTGTGGCGGCTCGCGGTAGAAAGCGTATCGTTGGATCCACCGATACTGAGCCCCTTAGCGGCTGCGAATGCGGCCATGCGTGCGCATGAGTTGTTGCTGAGAGAAAACATCTCCGAAGCGACACTTCAACAGTATGCGGATCCAAATACCGATGTGTTTTTGCAGTGGCGAGCGGCCTATCGAAGACTTGAACAGGAACGAGGCGTCATCAGTTCGGCGTTGCTTGAACGTTTATGCATTGAGCACATGCCGTCAACGTTCAACAAAAGAGTGGGCTATTTCGGCTTTGATCATATGCCAGCCCAAGCAAAAATGCTGTTTCATCGGTTGGGGGCTCAGTCGTTGTCTCTCACTTCTCTTTGTCAGCAGCCAAAACGGGCCAAATATGAATCGCCTGAAGCTGAGATAGCCGCCTGTGTGGTGTTCTGCGAGCAACTGTTTGACCAAGATGACAGCGCCAGCATTGCGGTGGTGGCGGCGACAGAGACCGAACGCTATCAGAGATTACTGAAACGGGCGTTGGTTACGACGGGTATCCCTGCGCATGGCTTGATGCGCACCTTTGGTGAAGTGCCTGAAATCGCTTGTCTGTTGGCGTGGGCTCA
>RFGJ01000231.1 GCA_003696665.1 Gammaproteobacteria bacterium
CGCCCCCTGGGGCACGGTGCGTTACGCCTGGAATGCACAACTCACCGACTACACCTACACCGGCCAACGTCGCGTAGCGCAGCGGAGCATCCCTGTGGGGCAGCATGATGGACGCCTTCGGCCTGATGTATTACAATGCCCGCTGGCACGACCCGTCACTGGGACGCTTCGCCCAGGCCGACACCATCATCCCCGGCGCGGGAAGTCCCCTGGCGTGGGACCGCTACGCGTACGTCAACGACAATCCGCTGCGGTATCGCGACCCGAGCGGGCACAAAGAAGTATGTGGTGTAGGAGTTGATGACTGTGAAAGCCCTAAAAAAGATAAGCAGATCAATGGTACACCGACAACTATCACATTCGACACAAATGATATCGTTGATCAAATCCCTGGCACAGCCGAACAATGGGGTACAGCATCTTTATTGTTAGATGAGGTAGCACTTGCCTATGATACAGCTTTAGGGATATACGTATTGTGTTGGACAGGAATTGGTGCTCTCGGTGGATTAACATTTGAGGGTAATCCAGTAACGGGAGCATTTGGGGCCGCAGCCGGATACATAATAGGTGAAGGGAGTATTTACGCCAGTGGAGCGCTTTTTGAAGGAAACCTGATTTCTTCTACAGCAACGCTGGCGGGGTTAATTTCCGATATGAAAAACGGTAACACACACCTTCAAGGGACGATAAGCATAACATCTGACAATGTTAGATTCAGGGTAAATGCACAGGTTTCATCTGGTGCATTGACTTCTATGGCATTGTCAGGAATCGGGTGGGGGGCAAACCTGGTTGCCCTTTCTTTACCATTGCAAGCAATGGCAGTAGTGAATGATAAAGGGTGGCTCCCCTCAGCAAATATGGATTTGACATTCCCCTAATTGTTTCAGGGAGACAGGATTGTTCAATGTACTCTAGAGATTTGTTTATCGGATTGATGTTTACCCTCATCAGTGTGGTAGGTTTTGTTTTTTCTTGGTGGGCTGGCACCCGCTGGAAAGGTAAAAGTGTTTGGCGCAAGTTGTCGAATGCTTTGGTTTCTGGGGTTGGCTTTTGGATATGCTTTATATGCGGTGTTGTGGCGTTAAACCATTTAGGATTCCTTGGTTCTGAAACTAATTGGAATAGAGGTATGCTAAGTAGTTTACTGTGTCTAACATTCC
>RFGJ01000232.1 GCA_003696665.1 Gammaproteobacteria bacterium
CCCCATCGGCGACGATGGCTACTATCTTCTGCAGGCGCTTCTGTTGGGGGCTTCGGAGGATGTAGCCGCTATGCGCAGAGCAGGCTGGTTGGCAGAGGCTATTCGGGGCAACGTAGTGAAGATTGACACTGAGAAGCCACTCCTGGCTGAACGAGGCGGCGAGCGCGGGAAGCTGACAACAGCTGAAGATGTCGATAGATTTTTCGCCAATCTGTACAGATGGATTGAAAACGTCTATAGAAGCCGGTCGGATTTTCAAGAACAATCAACAGATCCCCAATACTGAAATAGCAAATATTGCTTGTGCGATGCTTTAACACCCACATGGAGTATAGGCCTATGCGCTTCTCAAGAGCCTTGCTAAAAACCGTGCTTGTGTTCTTCATCAGCGTCTTGATGGGGATGGGGCTCGGCCAAAGTCGAGTCCATGCAGAAAGCAAAAGTGTGTGGGTCGATCCTGTCGGTACGGTAGGCACAGCCTCGACTATCGGACACCCCGCCACCGGTGGCTCTGTGGGCCGTTCCTCGTCAGGAATCACAATGTATTGGCTGAGAGCCTACACGAGGATTTGGCATACAGGCCCACTCTTGCAAGCACAACATGACAAATGGCTCGTAAACGCAACTCTGGCCCAGACGAACAACCTGACATCGATCGGATATGGCGATTATGCTGTCACCCGTCACGAGTTTCAATATATCTCGGTGAAACCAACGTCCATTACTTACACTTCTGATACGGGCGCGCGTTCCTGTTACGCGGCGTGGAACTCTTTCGTCTCCAATTGTTAGAAAAATAAGCGGCGCCTATCGGCGGAACGCAAGCTCCGGAGCGATTTCCTGCAATCTCACTTGCTTCTCTACCCAACCCAGAGAGGAGGATTGTCATGAGAAAATTGCTTGCGGTGTTGTTGTGTGTTAGCCTACTGCTGGGCGGTGTATCGCCCGTCCTGGCCCAATCGGGTCCTACCGGCGGTGACACGGCGATACGCCTGTCCACCGGGTGTTTCTGCCCAGTGTGAGCGGCGCCACAGGCGCGACCTCCACGGAACAGAGTCCTCAGCAGATTGCGGAACAACAACTGGCTCAGAAAACTCGTTACGAAGAAGCCATCCGGCGGATGGAGGAGCATCTTTACCTGGCGAAGGACGGACAACTCCACCTGAACGTCAGGCGCGGGTCGGAAATCGGTGTACCTGAGGGCATCTTTGCCGAGCTACAGGCCAGTCTCGGCTATCTTAACACCCAGATTCGAGCCGGCGCGATTCGTCTGGAGGAAGTCTCGCTCAGTTCAGGCAGAAACATCTACGGGCAGGAAGTTCCTCTGACCGTTGTGGCGAGCGGAACGCCGGCGGGGTTGGCTCCACAGGCTGCGGCCTGTGCGGGTTGGACGGGAATCCGCTGGTTCTGGTATGGACCCAGGTACTATGCCAATGAGTGTTTGACGCGTAACATTATTCATACCCTGAGTGTGGGTGCAGCGCTAGGATGGCTCTCTGCGGAGTTGGGCTTCATTCCAGATGCTGTCGTTGCTGCTCTTGCTGCCGTTGGCGCAGGAGCCCTCGCATGGATCGATGACATTGGTGGAAATCGAGGGATATACTGGCAGACTACATGGCTAGGGCAGTGGGGGTACGTATGGCACCAATAGTAATTCCTACGGCTCTGACCAATTACCAATGCCTTGAGAAGCGAGCGGAACTGCATTCCGCTCAAACCGTATCGAATAGCCTACAACGCGGTGGGATGCTAGCATGATACTGGGCAAGATTGCATTCGGCGTCAATCTGATCGTTTTCTTCATCCTCTTTGCCAGAAGCCTCAAAGCTGTGGCTGAGGCAGAATACAAGAGAGACAAGAAGCGATTCTGGCTTCGTTTGTTGGGTGTCGCCTTTACGCTGTACTTCTCTGTTCGCCTATACCTGACCGGGTTCAATGGCCTCTGAGCTATCTTAATGAATGACCGTTGACGCCTAAACCGGGTCGTCGCCGACAGAGCAGACATTCGTAGCCAAAAGCCAAACGAACGGTGGCCATGCTTGCGAAACTCGTATTATTGGTGAATCTGACGGCCTTCCTGGTGTGTGCGGCGACGCTGCTTGGAGTGATCCGATTAGGTACGATGACACCTGAGCGCAAACGAATGATAATCGTGCTCATGGTTCTCACACTCGGCGTCGTGCTGGTGTACATTCCACGCGTGCTGTAGACTTCGGTTTCGCGGCGGCGATCCATCCGGATGGATCGCCGCCGCGTCGCTTCGTCGTCTTGCCCAGATGTGCATGCACATGCACGCCGTGAACCCGCCACCCCGCCACCGCGGACCCGCACCTATCGTAAGCTGAAGCGCCGGATTGTCCAGAAATTGGTGCGAAATTTTCACGCAAAACCCCTTGACATCACCCCCCCCGTGGTAAACTGACGGTAGGCTTAGGGGGCTGATCTTGTTTGTCAATATGATTGGATGGCGCTAGGATTAAGGAGGTGGAGAAAATGTGTACAGTCAACCATCCCGTAACAGCTCATGCTGGTTATCTGATCGACGCTCCCGTGAAATCGATGGCCGCTCCTGGAGCCTTATTCACGCGTCTATTGGCCCACCACAAGGAGTTGGGCCTCTCCTGTGAGCAAATTGAGGGCTTGCTTGATCTCAGCTTGGCGTACCACGAACGACAAGTGTCTCTTCAGTTGGAGTTTGCTTCCATTACGGAGGCGCTGGAGATCAAATGGGGGCGCATCGATGAAGTATCTGTGGCCGAACGAGAAGAGTTGTTGCGCCGACATGCGACGTTGTTCTACGAACACGAACGGCTCTTCTTCGATTTTGCACGTCGCGGCCATGCGCTGCTCAGTGACGAGCAGATTGAGAAAGCGGAACGGATTTACCACGAAGAAAAGGATGATTTCTTGCGGACCCTGCATGTCTCGTTGAATCGGGCGGTGGGGCCCCATTTTCGATTTGTGCAGATCGCCGAAGAGTGGGATGCCACGTCTGTGGCTGCGCTACGCAGTATGGAGCATGTTCCTGTTCTGGAATAGGTAAAGGATAAAGGATCGGCCCCCTCCCTTGTAGATCAAACGACTAGGGACCTTCATGGCGGCTATGAAAAAGAGCGCTACGTACTTTGATCTATTTCGCAATCGGAACTATGTTTTGCTCTTTGTCGGGCAGCTTATTTCCTACGGGGGCGATGCACTATCCAGGGTGGCGTTGCCGATCTATGTGTATCAGACAACAGAAAGCCTATCCCTTCTGGGCAGTGCATTTGCGCTCCAGTACGCGCCGTGGATCCTATTTGGCCCCATTGCGGGTGTGATTTCGGATCGCAAGAACAGGAGAGCGCTGCTGATCGGCGCGGTGTGGATCGAGGCCCTTGGTCTGATGGGAGTTCTGTACAGTCACGCGGCCTGGCAGATGCTGTCGTGGATTCTTGTAAGCGCCATGGCCCAGCCGCTCAAGATCTATGTACGCCAGGCCTTTATGCCCGATCTGGTGGGAGAGGAATTGTATTCGAGGGCGGTTTCCCTGAACATCATCGTTGTCCAGACAACAGACGTTCTTGGTATAGCCCTTGCCGGCGGAATCGTCGCCATGATCGGCCCTCGACGCGCGATCATGCTAGACGTGCTTACGTTTGCGCTCAACAGCGTCTTCATTGTTCTGGCCCACATTCCCCAGCCCCACTTGCAGCGCTCGTTCGCAGGTAGGATTGGAAACGAGATCGCCGAAGGCCTTACATTTATTTTACAGAATACAGGACTGCGTTTCATCCTTGCAGTGCTCACGCTGCGTGGGCTCACCATGATCGGTGTCTTTCCATTGTTCGTGGATTTCATCGAATCGGTGTTAGAAAAGGGGCCCTGGGAGTTTGGCCTCTTCACGGCAGCAGCCAGCGCTGGCTATGTACTGTCGTCGATCTTTGCAGTCCGTCTGGAAAAGAAGTTCAGTCCATGGGCCATGTTGTTGGGCAGCACAGCCGCATCCGGCCTTTTCCTTCTCCCTTTTTTCTCTGTGCGCACATTCTGGCTGCTCCTGGGCGTTCGCTTCCTGAGCGCTTTGTTCTATGGCGCCGGGAATCTGGTTGGCAATGTCCAAATCGCCCAATTGACGCCATCAGAATTGCGGGGACGGACAACAAGTGTTGCATGGGCGCTGATCAAGCTCTCTCAGGCCATTTCTAGCTCGGGCCTAGGTCTGCTAGCAAGTTTTCTGGGCAGCCCCTCTGTGATTGGGTTGGCAGGCGTCATCTTGTGTCTGGGTTCATGCGGCCTAGGGTGGATGGCCCGCCCCCTTACGCATGACCCGGCTATTATGAGAACCAACGACTAGAGATCGCCTCTCCTCCGTATCGTCGCTATTCGAACATCGCCGTAAGCTGAACCGCCGGATTGTCCAGAAATTGGTGCGAAATTTTCACGCAAAACCCCTTGACATCACCCCCCCCGTGGTAAACTGACAGCAAGCTCCGGAGCGATTTCCTACAATCTGGTTTGGTTCACAACCCACAGAGGAGGATTGTCATGGAACGCTATCTGCTCTTCGATTCTGGGTGCAGCCTTTGCACCTCCCTTGCCCGCCAGGTGGAAGAAGCCGCGGACGGCAAACTCACGGTCCGCAGCTTGCGCGATCCTGAAGTGCGATCTATACTGGATGAGGTGAAACCCGGCTGGCGCTGGGAGCCCATGTTGTTGGAGATGGACGGTGACCGGCGGCGGGTGTATGCAGGCATCGGCCTGCGCGCCCGGTTGGTGCGGGTGCTAGGTCCGCGGCGGGCGGTGCGGCTGGCGCAGATTGTACAGAGCGCCACTGTCTTTCAGCCGGGTCGGCGGGGTATGCTGCGGTTGGCTGGCGGCCTGCTGGCAGGCCTAACTCTCAGCGGATGGCTGTCAGGGAGTGCCAAAGCCGGTGATGGGCCGGAACCAAATCCTACCACAAGGGTGTTTCTGCCAACTGTGGTGAATTCTTCAGGTGTAAACTTACTCGCCCAGCTGAAGGCTTCTCCGGAGTTCCAGGCAGTTAGAACTGAGCTATTTACGCAGTTTCCTACAGCCATTCAACATGGCAACGAATACACATTTCTTACGTTCGATTTGGGACAGCCAATTCGGACAAACCTAACAGTCGAAGTATATCCCTATGTGATTTTTGTCGTGAATCAAGATCGGGTTGTGGATATGATACGCGTAATCCCTGACATTGGTACACGACAGGCGAAACTCACATTTCACAACAGTGCGGATTTGAACCGTATTGTTGTGCTGTCAGACAACGTCGTTTTCGAATTGACTCAGGCGGATGGGCGGGTGGAAGCAGCTCGGCAATTGGCCGAACAACAGGGGGCGCCGACAATCTTACGGGCAGGAACGCCAGACTGTGAGCTTCGTTGTCGATGGGAGTGCAGGAACGTCATTCATCATCCGGGCCATGAAGATTGGACTTGCTGGTCTGTTTGTACATACGGTTGTACTGGGCTAGGAGGCAATCACTGGGCCTGTGGAGCTGGATGCTATGCGGCTTGCTATGTACCGGCCTATGATGAATGTACCCGTTGGGAGAAAGTCTGCACACGGGAATGTTAAGGTCTGTTTCGCAATACAGATCGGCATATTGGCCTACTGAGGCCAATATGCCGATACTTCTTTCTTGCAAAAACTCGGATGATTCGCTGGGATGCGTTATGGCAAGAAAAAACCTGCAATTGATCTCATGGAGCGACTTGTTTTCTCTGATCACACTGTTTCTGGGCTACAGTCTGCTCCGTGAGATTCCCTCCTCCATGAGCCGATCAGGGATATTCGAAGCCGCGCAGGTTTCGTTTGTCTCAACTTCTGCTGTTCTTCTTGCGTTATGGATCGCAATAGTCCCCATCCCCTACCTGGGTAGGCAAGTCGGATGGAATCGGCTTCGTATTTTGTCGGCAGTCACGATAGGTATATGTTTGATCATTTGGCAAAACTGGCCGGGCAGCCGGATATTCCTCACACCTGTTCTTCTGATCGGCTTTATCTCACTGTTTTACTTTGTTTTCGTGCAAATCCTGTCTTCCATGAATAGCCCGCGAGACGAAGGTCCGCTTCGCCGCAGCCTTCTATTTATCTTGGCAGCTTTCATTCTCAATGTTTTATTTGTTGACGGACTGAATATCTTTCTACCTAACACGCTGAGCCTCTGGCACCATCTTTTAAATATCCTTCTTGCTTTGATCCAATTCGGGTTCCTCTTTTTCTTCCGATCTGAAATCAGCAGTATCCCGAAAATGGATCGGAACATACCGGCTGTCCACTGGGTGGCTGTAGGAACGCTTTTCGGGTTGCAGTGGGCGGTCTTCCAGAATCTCTCCTACCTCCATCACGTCACTGCTTGGCCCACCAAATTGGTCTATGCATACATCATTGGAGTCGACGTTCTCGTTCTGTTGACCGTGGCCCTATGGGTGCCTAGACAAAGTATGGAAGTCTCGCTTTTACGGTTGGGCCTATTTCCTGCCATTTTTCTACTTTGGCTGGAGATACTCCCTGCCTTGGCGACGTTAGTCATACTAATCCTCGGAGAGGTGTTCGCCTTCGAGATTTTTATGTGGGCGTTTACCAATACAAGCATGCGACCACTGAACTCTAAATCCTGGAGGAGCTCGTTGATCGCATACGCTCTCGGTGCAGCCATATGCTTCGTAACTTTGGTACTCGATATCTCGAAGTCATCACCTGTGATCTTGGTTGCTTCTTACATCTTGGCGGGTGCGGTGGACTTCCATACGGGTACACGAAATTCAGAGGAGGTTAGAACATGACGAATTCTCGGTTGCCGCAGTTGATCTGGCCCCTGATGATCTTTCTTCTAGCCGCCTGCACAGCCCCACCGGCCGTAGACCAGATCGTGGCCCGCCTGCAGCAGGCCCAACAGCCCCAGAACCTGCACACCATCACGGATATGGTGGTC
>RFGJ01000233.1 GCA_003696665.1 Gammaproteobacteria bacterium
AATGAATATGTTGGCTTGCGATTCGAAGACGTGCAAGTTCCCAAAGGGGCGAGCATTTTATCAGCCGAAATTGAGATGGTCGCAAGAGGCAAACGCAGCGAGAGTTTGACGGCCAAGATTTGGGGTGTGAATGACGGGAATCCCTCCACTTTCAGTGGTAGCTATAAGAATATTTCCAGTCGGCCTCGGACAACAGAAGTGTCATGGTCACGAGGCCCGTTTACTGATCAGGAAGTGATCAAGACTGTCGACATCTCTCCCATTGTTTCGTCTTTGGTCTCCCGCTCCGATTGGAGCGCTGGTAATGCGATGGCTTTTGTGATTCAGTCGATAGTGAAAGGAACAGAAGGCGTTTATTCGGTGAATGAGAGCCCCTCTCGCGCGCCGCTGCTCCGCATTACCTACAAGGGCGCCTATCAGTCTGGGGCCATCACGGTGCGCCAACTCCTCAAGCAAACGGTGGATGCGTTCACCGCAGGTGGCTACACACCAATTTCTGGCACCCTAGGTGAAGCCGCTCGCTATTACCGCGGGGAAGCGGTGCATTATGGTCGTGTGCGTGGCAACCCTCGTCACTACCTGTTCCGCACTTCGCACCCGGAAAGTTATACTGGCGGCACCGATGTGTTACCAACTGGTTGTCCGGACTGGGCATCGAGTGACTGGAGCTGTCGTGACGAGTATGTGGATGGTAACCCGGTGTATATCAGTCCAATTGATGATGTGTGTGGCACCAATCATATCGTACTGCTCTCGGACGGACAGCCGAATGCGCACACCAGTGATACTGCGGCCTTTATCAAGACGATCATTAATCAAAGTTGCGCGTCTGGTGATGGTGGCCGGGATTGCACACGCAAATTAGCAAAATTTTTGGCCAACCAAGACCAAGCAAGCTGGGTGAGCAACTCACAGCATGTGGTGACCCACACCATCAGCTTTGCCGAGAATATTACGTTCCTGAAGGAGATTGCGGACAATGGCGGTGGTCTGTATCGGGCTGCCTATAACAAAAAAGATTTGCTGGATGCGTTTCGTGCCATTGTGAGCAACATTCAGGATGGCAGCCGGATTTTCGTGTCAGCCGGTGTGTCGGTAAACCAATTTAACCGATTAACGCATCGTGATGAGTTGTACTTTTCACTTTTCCAACCAGATACGGATGCAACATGGCCTGGCAATTTGAAACGTTACCGGATTCATGAGGGCGTCATTTTGGACTCCCTTGGCGTGCCAGCGGTTGACTCGGTGAGTGGTGGCTTTATTCCAACGGCCAAAAGCTTCTGGTCAAGCGTGGTGGATGGCGATAAAGTTCCTGTTGGTGGTGCTGCCGAACAATTGACCACGACTCGGAATGTCTATTCCAATGTTGATGGAAGTGCCCCGTTTGACTTGACCAACTCGGGCAACCGCGTCACCGAAAGTAACATTAGCATCACGGAAAGCATGTTGGGCGCTGGAAGCTCGAGTGAACGGGACGATATTCTCAAGTGGGCCCGTGGCATTGATGTGAAATCAGGGAGTGGGGCTGCCCGTAAACAATATGGAGACCCGTTGCACTCCCGGCCGTTTGTGGTGACCTACAATGATGGCACTTCGACGGGCAAGACGCTTGTCTTTGTTGGCGACAATCATGGCTATTTGCATGCGGTGAACGCCACGGACGGGACGGAGGCTTGGGCTTTCATTCCAAAAGATCTGCTGGCCAATTTAAAAACCTTTATGAATGACGGCACGCCGACAAATCATATCTATGGTCTGGATGGGCGCATCACACTGTTCATGGACGATGCCAACGGCAACGCGATGGTGGATCCAGGCGAAACAGCGATATTGTATGTCGGCATGCGTCGAGGTGGACGGAACTACTACGCGTTCGACATCAGTGATCCGGCGAAGCCCAAGTTACAATTTGTGATCGAAGGTGGTGTTGGTGATTATAAGGAGCTTGGTCAAACTTGGTCCGGCATGATCCCGGCCAAAATTAAATGGAATGGTGCAGATCGCGATGTCGTCATTTTCGGAGGGGGCTACGATCCGAATCAGGATGTCGCCGGTCCCTCATCAACGGACTCGATGGGCCGTACCGTTTATATCGCCGACGCAAGAACTGGACAAAAGCTTTGGGATGCACGCATCGACGCTCAAGACCCGGCGATTGGTGTGTCGGCGAAGGCCAACATGGATTACTCGATTCCGGCCGATATACGGGCCATCGACATTACGGGACATGGTTACGTTGAGCACATCTATGTTGGCGATATGGGCGGACAAATATTCCGCTTTGATGTCAACCAAAACAACTCAGGCGCAGCTGATTTCGCCGTCGGGGGCCGTATCGCGTGGTTACACGATGGCTCAGGTGCTTCGGGGAATCGTCGTTTCTACAATGCCCCGGATGTCGCTGTGATCAAGCGGCCGCAATACAAAGATTTTGTGGCGGTCAGCATTGGTTCCGGCTATCGGGCGCATCCGTTAGATACCGTCATCAATGAGAAATTCTATGTCATCCGAGACATTTGGGTGTTGGATGGCAAGCAATTTCCACTGCTCGGTAGCAAGGACTTGCGCGATAGCGATCTGGTCAATGTCACGGCCATCGTAGGCGATAGCAATGGCGATGGTACCAGTGACGCATTGGATCTCATCGAAAATAGCACGGCGAAAAAATATGGCTGGTATATTCAGTTCAATGAAGCTGGCGAGAAGGTATTGTCTGACTCCATTACCTACAACAACACCGTTATCTTTACCACCTACATTCCTGCAGGTGGCAGTACGGTGTCGGCGTGTGCGCCGGCAGAAGGTAGTGGGCGCGCCTACGCACTCAGCATCCTTGACGGCGAGCCAAAACTCGATCTCAATGGCAACGGCGTTTTGGATGACACAAAGCCATTGCCCTCCGTCAACAACTGTGCTGATGGTGACTATTGCCGAGATTTGGGGCGCGGTATCCCGCCGAGTCCATTAGTCATCTTTGAACCGACGGAGGCGTCTGTATGTTTTGGTACCATGTGCTTTGATGATATGTTGTTTACCTCGGGCGAACGGTTGCGTTCGATTAAGTGGCGCAGACGGACAGATTAATTGTGAGGCAAAATGATGCGTAATCGCAAAGCATTTACATTAATAGAATTGCTCGTGGTGGTGGTGATCATTTCGGTGATCGCCGCCTTTGCCATTCCCAGTTACCAAAACTATATTGTCCGAACAAAACGGGCGGCTGCGATGGCAGCGCTCGTTCAGGCAGGACAGGCACTTGAACGTTATAAATCAGCGAACAACGGTCGTTATACCGGCGCGACGCTTGGTAGTGGCGGCATCTTTGCCGATCAGGTGCCAGTGGAAGGTGGCAAACCTGATTACACTTTGTCGTTAGAGGTGACGCCGACGAGCTGGACATTGACAGCAACCCCCGTGAGCGGCGGCACGCAGGCCGGAGATGGCGCTTTAACCTACGATAATGCGGGCAATAAGACATGGAAAGGGAAAAACTGTTGGCCCCAATCAGGCAATAGTTGCTAGTCGGCACAAGCAGGGGGTGTGGGAATGTCGGGCTGTGTGACGACTCGCAGCCGGCCTAGCTTGGTGAGCACAAGTTGATTCACAAGTAGCATGTTGTTGTTTTTGATACAGAGAGTGAATGTGCCGTTTTGGTGGTCGGTCATACCCGTCGAGGTGTAGGTGAGTCCTGGGCGTGGCCGAAAACTTCTCCAAACCGCACATGCCGTCTGTGTTAGCGCATCGAACTGCTTGAGTATGGGCTCGTCAGGCTGTCTTTCTTGATCTCTGTTTTTGTCGATAAACACGAGCCGGAGGTTGTGCCAGTCGTTGCTGCAATGTTGTTTATCCGGGCTGGCGCACCAAGTCACAGCCGTTTGATGCACAAGCGCTTGGTGTTGTGCGAAACGAAGTTCACTCATCAAATGATTGGTTAAGGAAGCCAATTGTTCACGCGCGACAAGCCAAGACCATGAAGCTGATGCATTCTGAGTGATAACACCGATGATGAACAACACGCATAACATTTCAAGTAACGAACGTCCCTGCTGAGTCATATCAAACAAACGTCATATCCATGTGACGGTTGTGGCATACCATATCGGGGGCGAGCCAAACGGTAAAGGCAAACGCGACGGTCGGAGCCGTCGGATTGCGCTGAAATGAGCTTCAGAAATTTCTTAGACTAGCGGTCAGACAAACCATGTTTTTTCAGCTTATAGCGTAGCGAGCGAAAGCTGATGCCAAGCAGTTCTGCGGCTTTCGTTTTGTTGCCACCGGTTTCTTCAAGTGCGGCCAATAATTCACGTTTTTCAATATCGTGTAGATAGTCATCAAGCGACATTCCGGCTGGTCGAGGTGAGCCTGTTGTGGGTGACGATTCGAAAGAGGGACTGCCTGAGATAAAGTCCAAATCGTGAGCATCAATAATTTGACTGTCAGTCAAGGCGACCGCTCGCTCGATAATATTCTCAAGTTCACGCACATTGCCTGGGTAGTGATATTCGGTGAGCCGGCGTAAGGCTTGTCGTGTCAGTTGCATATTAGGTGCAATACGTTTGAGAAAGTGGTTGGCTAGATCAGCAATATCCTGCTTGCGTTTCCGCAATGGTGGGACGTGGATCTCAATGACGTTCAGCCGATAATACAAGTCTTGCCGAAACTGGCCATTTTGAACTAGCTCAGATAAATTTTTGTGCGTGGCGCAAAGAATTCGAACATTAATACTTTTCTCCTTTACATCACCCACCGGTCGAATTGCCTTTTCCTGCAGTACGCGAAGCAATTTCACTTGCATCGCAACCGGCAATTCCGCCACTTCGTCAAGAAATAGCGTGCCACCATTCGCTTGTTCAAACAGTCCGATTTTGTTCTGGTGTGCGCCGGTAAAGGCGCCTTTGACGTGGCCAAACAGTTCACTTTCAATCAGTTCGCTTGGAATGGCGCCACAATTGACTGGTACAAAGGGTCCGTCAGTGCGTGGACTACTGTCGTGAATGAGTCGGGCTACCAACTCTTTTCCCGTTCCGCTTTCTCCATAAATCATGACAGGCGCTTGGCTGCGCGCCACTTTTTGAATGGTGGAGCGCAACTGAATCATGGCTGTCGAAACGCCAAGTAAGCGTTTGGTCGCAGATGCGGGCGCCTGTTTAACATCTTTAGACAGTTTAAGTGCGGTCTCGACCAGTTCACGAAGCTTGTTGATATCGACGGGTTTTGACACAAAGTCAAAAGCACCTCGTTTGAGGGCTTCTATGGCAAGCTCCATATTACCGTGGGCGGTGAGCACGGCCACTGGGCAATTGGGCTGCATAGTCTGGATCCAGTCGATAATATCCATTCCGGTGCCATCTGGTAAGCGCATGTCAGTTAAGCAAAAGTGGTATTCGTTTTTATGGATCTTTTCTTTGGCCTCGTTACAGTTCTCCGCTGTATCAACAGGAATCGACATACGGGAGAAAGTCAATGTGAGCAGCTGTAAAATGTCCGGTTCATCATCGACAATCAGTACTTTGGGGGTGTGATTGATACTCATGATAGGTTCTTATTGTTACCAGCTTGGAAATATATCCGAAAACAAGCGCCGCCTTTTGGGGACGCGACATACTCAATGCGGGCACCATTGGCTTCGCATAATTCCCGCGACAAATAAAGCCCGAGCCCAGATCCTTTAGCTGATGTGGTAAAGAACGGTTCAAAAATGTAGTCACGCAGCTCAGGCTTAATTCCCGGGCCTTCATCCAAGACTTCAAGATAAGGGTCACCGGAATGATAAGCAACCCCCGCGAATATGTGCACATAGGGGCGCCCCGTGTGCTCTGCGCTATGGCGAATGGCGTTATCGCACAAATTGGTCAGTAGTTGAAATAGTTGTCCTTTGTCAAACCGGATCGGAATACTGGGCTTGTCAATGTCTAATTCTATGACTGGCGAATTTTTCTGCGCCAATTGATATTCCTGGACAAATCGTGGGAGCAGTTTAGTGAGATCAACGTCATCAATGCGCGCTTCCTTTCTCTGCGACAGTTCAAGAATGCTGACAATGATGGAGTTCATACGCTCGGTATGATTGAGGATTATCGATATCAATTCTTTCTCTTCTGCGCCCAACTGTTGGCCTTCCGCCAACAGTTGGGCAGCATGACTGACCGCACCAAGCGGGTTTCGCAATTCATGCGCGATACTGGCCGTAAGTCGGCCGAGCGAAGCCAGCTTGAGGTTTTGAGCCGTCTGCGTGATTTTGGCGCGATCTTCGAGAAAAACGATGACTGTTTCTTTGTGTTCCAGCACTCGACGGAATGTGACATCAAGAAGCGGCCCTGTGGTTGTGGCCTTGAGTGGAGGCGGTTCGTACTGGGGGTCGCGTTTGTAATTGCTAAGCGCTTTGGCAAGGTTTGGGCTGATATGATTTAAACGTCTGCCGCGTATTTTTTCCGGCATGCCCAAGAAGCGCCAGGCAGCGCGATTGTGCTGTTCGATACAACCTCTGGCGTCTATGACCAACACCCCAGTCTCCATGTATCGCAAAACATGTTCGTTGAGTTTCCGCATCCGTTCGAGCGCCCGTGCTCGCTCTCTGGCTCTCCGTTCTGATTCGACCGTTTGCCGAGCGAGCATGGAAGCAGTGATGGTCGCAAAAAAATAAATCCCACCGAGAATGCCAGCCTGTATGTATTGATCTGCTGCACCCGCCTGGTTCAAAACACGCAACGTATGTTCACCGAGAATGGCCACCGACGCAATCGCAGCAATAGTGAGAGCGATTCGTGTTGGGAGGAGGAGGCCGACGCCAGCACAAGTGACAATCAATAAAGCGCCCAGTCCACTGGAGACCCCACCACTGGCATGCGTCATCAGAGTGACGCCAACCACATCAATACCAGCGGCAAGAAGGACAATGTTCGCCAGTGACTGTTTCCATCTCGGCAAAATGGCAAACAGAAGCAAATTTACAAGAAGGTAGATAAACAAGATAACCGGAAATAGTGTCGGCGCTTGTGCGCCAAGGAAGACGGGACGGAGTGGTGTGAAATAAACTGCGGCGATTGCCAGAGGCACAAACACTCTGAAGCCGTTGAACACCAAAAAGGCGCGCCAAGCATCGCGCCATAGCTCAAATTTACGGTACGGTGTGGATTTCATTGGCGTTCTTTGATCTTACGATTGCCATCATTCTAGCAAAGATTGCCAAACTTTCGCTTTGACACAATGCGATGTTCGTAGACAATAGGCGTCTTGTCGTAACTAAGCCCTGTCAACAAATGTTGTTAACGTTAGCACAGACGAATGGGTTGGTCGGCGATATTGCGGGCAACACTGAACGTATTATTCAGTTGACTCGGCGTTTTGCCACAGACAAAACGCCTCGTTTGATTTTGTTTCCCGAACTTGCCATCACGGGGTATCCGCCGGAAGATTTGTTGTTGAAACCAGAAATGTCGGCGCGCGTTGAAGCTGCGCTCATCAAACTTAGCAATGCGATTCCGGAACACATATCTCTGCTGGTTGGGGCGCCGGAATATCATGGTGCTAAGCGGCCTTACAATGCATTGTACTTTGTCTCTAGGAATGAGCGACGTGTGGCGGCAAGGAAATGTGCGTTACCAAATTATTCGGTATTCGATGAACAGCGTTATTTTACGGCGGCTCATCAGCCCGGGGTATTGGAATGGGCCGGGCTTCGGATTGGTTTGCTGATTTGTGAAGATGTGTGGGATGACGAAGTGGTCTCAGCACTAGCCGACGAGAAGCCAGATTGGGTATTGGTGGCCAATGCCTCCCCTTACCACAGGGGGAAGCCACTTGAACGACGACAGTTGGTGACACGACAAGCACAAACATTGGCAGCACCATTGGCCTATGTCAATTGGGTTGGTGGCCAGGATGAGCTGGTGTTTGATGGTCGTTCATGTGTGGTGGCGCCCAACGGTCGGCTGTTGGCTTTGGCTTTGGCATGGCGGGAAGACGTTGTCAGTGTTTCTCTCGAACAGCACAAAGTCGCCGTTTGCGAAGATATTATTTGGCCAACGATTCATGAAGAAGAGGATTTGTACGAAGCGCTTAAGTTGGGTGTCCGTGACTATGTGAACAAAAATGGGTTTGATGGCGCGGTCATTGGCCTTTCCGGGGGAATAGATTCGGCGCTGACGTTAGCCATTGCTGCGGATGCCTTGGGCGCGGGGCGTGTCCAGGCAGTGATGATGCCCTATCATTACACCAGTTCCATGAGTCTGGAAGATGCTAAGGAAGAAGCTCAGCGGCTAGGCGTGCAATACGATGTGATTTCGATCGCACCAATGGTGGAGGCTTTTCAAGCAGCACTCGCGCCTTTGTTTTCCGGTACCGAGACAGACGTCACCGAAGAGAATCTTCAGGCGCGGTGTCGAGGCGTATTATTGATGGCGATTTCGAACAAATTCCGTCGTATCGTGTTAACCACTGGAAACAAGTCGGAAATGGCGGTTGGTTACGCTACCTTGTATGGTGATATGGCAGGAGGCTTTGGTGTCCTAAAGGACGTTTTCAAGACTTGGGTGTACCGTCTGGCGCGTTATCGAAATCGGATTTCGCCAGTCATTCCTGAGCGTGTTCTGGAACGTCCACCGAGTGCAGAATTGGCGCCTGGACAAAAAGATGAAGATTCTCTTCCGCCGTATCCGGTCCTAGACGCCATATTGGAAGCTTATATTGAGCAAGATGCTGCTCTGGATGATTTGGTGGCGCAGGGCTTCGATGCCAAGGTGGTTGAACGTGTCATGCATTTGGTTGATATTAATGAGCACAAGCGTCGTCAGGCGCCACCAGGGGTGCGCGTGACAGCACGCGCTTTTGGTCGAGACCGACGTTATCCAATTACTTCTGGCTATCGCTGGCAACCGCGTAAGATTAGGGATTTAAAACCATGAAAAAAATAGAAGCCATTATTAAACCTTTTAAGCTTGACGATGTGCGTGAGGCATTGTCGTCGATTGGGATCAATGGTATGACGGTCATAGAAGTGAAGGGGTTTGGCCGCCAGAAAGGACACACGGAACTTTATCGAGGTGCAGAATATTTGGTGGATTTTTTACCGAAA
Source organism: Gammaproteobacteria bacterium (assembly GCA_003696665.1). Taxonomy (NCBI): domain Bacteria; kingdom Pseudomonadati; phylum Pseudomonadota; class Gammaproteobacteria; species Gammaproteobacteria bacterium. The sequence goes on from RFGJ01000233.1 coordinate 9,077, forward strand.
ATAAAAATTGAAGTGGTATTAAGTGATGATCGCGTGGATGAGGCTGTGGAGACGATTCGTCAAGCCGCCTATACGGGCAAAATTGGGGATGGCAAAATTTTTGTGTTAGATGTGGGGCGTGTTGTCAGGATTCGAACTGCAGAAGAAAATGATGACGCGGTATAAGCACAATCAAAGCCCCTACAGGGCCTTGATTGTGCACGGCGAATCAAATAAAGATTTGTCTCGCTTCCTCCAGATTCTCTTTAAAATCTTCCATTTCCGTGACTTCAATATCAGGCGAAATGCCGAGCTTCTCAAAGGCGGGAATTGTCGACCAATCTAATTGCGTGAGTGGGTGGTTGGTGCCGATCAGGCTTTGCAGGTTGGCGACCGTGACTAGATCGCCGTAGTCCGGGCCATCTTGCGAGTCGCGTCCGAAATCAAGGTAAGCGGATGGGACAATCGCCAACTCCTCAGAGAAATCCCAGCTTTTTAGAATGGCCGTACCTATTTGCGGATGCAGCTTTTCGATGATTTCTTCAAGAACATCCTCATTTTCGAGCAGTTCTGGCGTTTCTTCTGCCAAAGTCAAAATTGGCAACACCCCAATTTGGTGGGTCAAACCAGCGAGGGTTGCCTGATCCACTTTAAGCCGCGGATGGCGACTGGCAAGGACTTGGCATATGGCCGCCACTTCGACGCTATGCTCCCAAGATTTCCGCAAAAGACGATCAACCACGTCGGTCGTGGCCTGAAACATTTGTTCCATGGCCAACCCGAGCGCAAGGTTGCGGACAAAGGTAATACCTAGTCGTGTGATCGCGAGCTGTAGGTTATCGACGACGACTCGGCCACGGAGCAAAGGCGAGTTGGCAACCTTGATGATGCTAGCGGCCATGGCCGCATCTTGTCCAATGACTTCGGCCAATTTGTTGGCGGATACTTCAGGATCGTTCACCGCATCCTGAATCTGTAAGGCAACTTCAGGAAGGGTTGGCAAGACCAATTGGTCATTTTCAATGGCTTCCAGAAGTTCCTGTGTGAATTGTTGTTCAAGACTCATCGGTATGCTCGTTGTCAGCTAGGTTGGTGATAATGCTAAGTATAGCGTCATTTTCAAGGACAATCGTTTTTTGTGCTAGCCATGACTTCGGGAGCGAGGCAATGGCGAGTCGGTTCGTATCCCCCAGTGTGACGTAATCGATAATGTCGGCGGTCCCTGTCAATTCTTTTGCAACACAATGTTGTGCGGGGAGTTCGCCAGCCACTTCGACAATGCTCGGTATAAACTTCAGCTTGCCACGATAATGCATCCGCGCAATGATTTCTTGGCCGGTATAACACCCTTTGCTGAAGCTCACGCCGCCTGCCTGAATCAATCCAGCCTCATGCGGTAAGAATTGTTCACTGGTCTCGCCGCGGATGTGGGCAAAACCAGCACTCAAATCTAGGGCATAACCAACAGTCTCCGGGAGAAATTGCGTTTCGTCTGATTCGAGCAGTTGATCACGCATCTCTTCGGTCAATAAATAGAGCTGATGCTGCGGTGACAACGTCATAGCCGCTGGATGACCGAGCAGTGAACTTTCACGACTGTAGAGGACGCCGAGCGTGCTGCAGACAGAGAGTTCTGCTTGAAAAAATACGATGTATTTTTTGAGGTGGTTTAAGAAATTCTCCACATTGTCTGTAGGCACAACGAAAAACAGTGCCTCATTTTTAGCAATCAGACGGAAATTGGCCACCATACGACCTTTCGGCGTACAGACAGCACCGACCGTGCCTTCATTTTCTTGGAGATGTTCCACGTCACAGGTGCTTTGGCCTTGAAGGAAACGTCGTGCATCCTTACCCGTGAGTCGCACGACTGAAAGTGTTGGCATTGGGACGAGAGTCACTTCACTTTTGAGTGTGGAAAGCCACTCAACTGCTGATTGATTTTTGGTCAATGATGGGAGCGGTGAAATATTGGTCGCATTCTTCCAGAAGCACATGGTAAAAGGACGCCTTAAATTTTTGGTACAATAGCACTATTGTAAACTGCTTACGATTTCGGCGCACCGATGAACGAACTCGAGGATCTCCAAATACTCCGCGCGAAAGCAAAATTTGAAAGTCGACGAGGGATGCTGGAGTTGGACGTTTTTTTGCGCTCATTTGTGGAGCGGTATGCTGATGAGTGGGACTACAACGAGTTAATGCAGTACCTACAATTCCTTGAAGCGCCAGATCCCGATTTGTTCGCCTGGTTGATGGGTTATGAAACGCCGCCTAATGAGTTCGAGCACTTGGTAGAAAGTATTCGTATTTTCCGGCAACACAATGGTTGAAAAGGTACAACAAGAGTGGTTGCTTCGTCCCTCATCAGAGCCAATACTATGGCCTGTCACAATTTGGGCGATATACATGATCGCTGTCTTACAGTTGGATGTTGTTCCATGGCTAAAAATAGCGCTGTTTCCACTCCTGATGCCATGGGTCATTATCTACTGGCAGCGATATTGTGCACTTAATGCCTCGAACAGTGTGGTGAAAATCGAGCTCGGTGCCGGAGGGTGGCGTGTGCATTTGGCCAGTGGTGAGACCAAAGAGGTGAGACTGGCTGGAAAACCGTGGTTTGGCATGAATTGGCTCGGGATTTGCTGGCAGGATGCGCGGAAGAAAAAGTTTTGTGCGATTGTCACCCCGATGCGACTTGTCGGTGATTTTAAAGGATTGAGCCGAGCCTTACTCGCTTCATGGCGGTCACAATCAACCCGCTGACGACATGCTATCGATTGGGGAAAGTATAGTGTCTTTTGCGTCCGGAAGCATATGAGGATAATCAAGGCTATAGTGCAATCCTCGGCTTTCTTTACGTCGGGAGGCGCATTCAACGATGAGATCTGCCACCACAACCAAATTGCGCAGTTCCAGAAGATCGCTTGTCACCTTGAAATTGGCATAATATTCGTTGATTTCTTGTTTGAGCAGCTGGATACGTCGGCGCGCTCTTTGCAACCGTTTATCGGAACGCACAATGCCAACATAATCCCACATTAATTGGCGAAGTTCATGCCAATTGTGGGCCACAATGATTTCTTCGTCTGAATCGCGCACCCGGCTTTCGTCCCATTCTGGCGCCCTCGGTGGGGGTGGCATCTCTGTCCAGTGGGCTAAGATGTCGTTGGCCGCGGCTTCAGCAAATACGAGGCATTCCAGTAACGAGTTGCTGGCCATACGGTTGGCACCATGCAACCCTGTACAGGCAACTTCACCGACTGCATATAACCCATCCAGATCCGTTCGGGCATGTAGATCGGTTCGAACACCACCGCAAGTGTAATGGGCGGCTGGCACGATCGGAATTGGCTCTTTCGTGATGTCGATACCCAAAGTCAAACACTTTTCATAGATGGTGGGAAAATGCGATCGAATGAAATCGGCTGGCTTGTGAGAAATATCAAGGTACAAGCAATCGGCCCCAAGCCGTTTCATCTCATGGTCAATGGCTCGCGCAACAATATCACGGGGTGCCAGTTCAGCACGTTCATCGAAATGATGCATAAAACGTGATCCATCTGGTAACTTGAGGATGCCGCCTTCACCACGAACGGCTTCCGAAATTAGAAAAGAACGTGCTTGCGGGTGATAGAGACACGTCGGGTGAAACTGGTTGAATTCCAGGTTGGCCACGCTGCATCCTGCTCTCCATGCCATGGCAATCCCATCTCCGGACGAAATATCCGGGTTTGACGTATAGAGATAGACCTTAGAAGCCCCTCCTGTTGCGAGCACCACAAAACGCGCGCGTAATAACGTGACCTGCTGGGTTTTTGTATTCAGGATATAGGCACCAAAGCAACGGCGACCAGCATCGGTAATGCCAATCGCATGCCGATCGGTGGTGAGCAAATCAACCGCCATAAAATGCTCAAAAATATCAATGTCATCACGAGACTTGACGGCTTGCTCCAAAGTGGTTTCCACGGCTTTCCCGGTGGCATCCGCCGCATGGATAATGCGGCGATGACTGTGGCCACCCTCTTGGTTCAAGTGATATCCACTGGGATTGTCGTGGCCTGGCGAAAACGATACGCCAGTTTCGATTAACCAGCGAATGGCGTCCGGTGCGTGTGCGACTGTATATTCCACAACCTCTTTGTGACATAGACCAGCCCCTGCTCGCAGCGTGTCATTGACATGCGACTCAAAGGAATCTTTATCGTCCAAGACGGCGGCGATACCACCCTGTGCATAGTAGGTTGAGCCTTCCCGGAGCGGCCCTTTGCTCAAAACTGCAATTTTTCCACCTTTGCCTGAGAGGCGAAGCGCCGTGCTCAAACCTGCAGCGCCGGAGCCAATGATAAGGACATCATAAAAGGGGGGCATGGACATCTTGGGCTTCCTGTCAAAGGGCAAGGCGTGTCAATACAAGGGGATATCGCCAAACGTGTTACTATTTTACTCAGAAAAGCATGGTGGGTGCCATATGAACTTTTTTCATCGCTTGTTGTCTAGGTTGGGCAAGCGAGAAAAGGCCCTACGCAGTAGATACAAGCTTGATTTTGAGAAAGGAAGAAGCCGCTATGGCTGCAGAGATTGATAATGAATTGGTGGCACGGGTTCAGCGCGGTGACAAGCGAGCATTCGATCTGTTGGTGCGTAAATACCAACATAAGATTGTCAGTTTGGTCTCAAGATTCGTTTCTGGTTACGAGGAGGCCCACGATGTGGCACAGGAAGCCTTTATCAAGGCATACCGCGCCATTCACAACTTCCGTGGCGAGAGTGCATTTTATACATGGCTATACAGAATCGCGGTGAATACCGCAAAAAATCATATTACGGCCCGAAATCGACGACCAGCCACGTCGGACATTGACAATATAGAGGCGGAACAATATGACTCTGCGGATGCGCTCCGCGACATTGATAATCCTGAGCGCTTGCTCATGCGTGATCAACTGCAGAGAACTGTGCTAGAGACACTTGAAAATTTACCGGATGAATTAAAAAACGCGCTTATGCTCAGGGAATTCGAGGGCCTGAGTTATGAGGAAATTGCGCAACGAATGAAGTGTCCGGTAGGCACTGTCCGCTCTCGTATTTTTCGCGCCCGTGCCGCCCTTGATGCTGTTATCAAACCAATGATTGAAGTGACAGCCGACGAGGTGGCGGGGTGAGGGCATAGGAACCGAGTATGAAAAGAATGGTCAGAACTAGGCATTTTGCCGGGAGTAAAGCGTCATGAAAAATAGTGATCTGGAACGCCTATCCGCATGTATTGATGAAGAAGTTGAACACGCGACTGCGGCGCAGGTGGTTTCTCGAATACTTGAAAGTCGGCAAGGAAAGGACGTTTGGGAACGCTACCATCTGATTGGGGCGCTATTGCGAGGCGAAGTTGAGCGTATTGCCAAACCTGACTTTGCCGATTCAATTCAAGAAAAGATCGCTTCGGAGCCACACGTCCTGACTTCGACAGCGTGGCGCGATGCAGAAAAAGGGACACCGACTGGTTGGGCGAAACGTATTGTTGGCATTGGTATTGCGGCAAGTGTGGCGCTGGTCACCTTATGGACAGGACCGATGTTATTCGAGCGCCCTAGCAGCGAATCCACGATGGTGCATGTTAATCCCTATAATTTGCCGGTGATGCAGGTGACACCAGCGAGTGCGGAAATTTCCTTGCCAGCAACCCGTACCCGCTTAGGGGACAATCCTGAACGCCAGCGGCTGCTGCTCGAGCATATCAAAGCCAGTACAACGGTTGGTTTTGGCGCTTTCACGCCGGTGCTCGAAACCTCACAGTTGCCAGAGCTTTATCAGCAAATGAGTGATACCGAAGCCAGTCACCAAGAAGATAAGCGACAATGATGACAAGGGCCTTGTTTTTACTTTTCCTAGTGCTGATGGCTGGGCAGGTGAACGCACAAAAGGCGCCAGCACTGGAAGAATTGCTGCGCAAGATGGGGGAGAGTCTGAGTGTTTCGAGTTATCGCGCCTCTTATGTCCTGTTTGATAACGGAAAAATTCGGACATTTCGTGTGTGGCATTCGGTTTCTCCGCAAGGCATTATTTTTGAACGGCTTGA
>RFGJ01000234.1 GCA_003696665.1 Gammaproteobacteria bacterium
CTTGGTGTGTTCCAGGTCGAATCTCGGGCTCAGATGGCCATGTTGCCGCGCCTTAAGCCACGGTGTTTTTATGATTTGGTGATTCAAGTGGCCATCGTGCGCCCAGGCCCAATACAGGGTGATATGGTTCATCCCTATTTGCGTCGTCGGCAGGGATTGGAGCCCGTGGACTATGTTTCGCCAGACATTCAGTCTGTGCTTGAGAAAACCCTTGGCGTGCCAATCTTCCAAGAGCAGGTAATACGTTTGGCGATGGTGGCCGCTGGGTTTACAGCGACAGAGGCGGACATGTTGCGACGCTCCATGGCCGCATGGCGGCGTCAGGGTGATTTGACCCATCTGCGTGATCGGCTGATCAATGGCATGCGGCGGCGCGGTTATTCACAGGCGTTTGCAGAACGCATCTTTGCGCAGATTAAAGGGTTTGCTGCTTATGGGTTTCCGGAATCTCATGCGGCGAGTTTTGCGTTGTTGGTCTATGCCTCTGCATGGTTGAAACGTCACGAACCAGCGTTTTTTTGTTGCGCGCTGCTTAACAGCCAACCGATGGGTTTTTATTCGCCATCGCAAATCGTACAAGATGCTCGAAGGCATGGCGTCACAATATTGCCCATTGATGTTCGTTATAGTCAGTGGGACCATCGGCCAGAAACTTCGGCGCCGTTGTCGGCTAACGAACAACCCGCCATTCGCCTTGGATTTCGACTGATTAAAGGGCTGTCGCGGGATGCGGCAGCGCGCATTTGCCAGCTACCCGAACGCCACCGACTCAGCTCGGTGGCAGCGTTGGTCGAGCAAGCGCGTTTATCGGGCGCAGAACTTAGCCGGCTCGCCAAGGCGGGCGCACTAGCTGGGTTGGCAGGCGATCGACATCAGGCCAATTGGGCGGCGGAAGTGGCCGCTAAAAGCACAGGCCTGGCCAAACAAAAAATAATCCCCCCAAAAGTGTTGCCGACGACCAGTGAGGCACAGGAGGTCTGGCAGGATTATGCCACCACCGGTGTCACGTTGCGGACACATCCGATGGCGCTGTTGCGACGCAAACATGCGGTCTTGCGTCGCTGTTTGACGGCCAGCACGTTATCATCACTGGCGGATAAACAATGGGTTCGCGTGGCGGGTCTGGTGACTTGTCGTCAGCGTCCTGCCACAGCCAATGGTACGGTATTTTTGACACTGGAAGACGAAACTGGTCTGGTCAACATTATTGTGTGGCCTGCGGTTGCTGAAGCACAAAAAGCAGCCGTGCGTTATGCCGAGTTGCTGCAAATTCATGGCACCATCTCGCGCGATGCCAACTGTGTGTATGTGGTCGCGGGCAAATTGCTGGACCGCTCCGCATGGCTGACAGGCCTTGCGACTCAAACTCGTGCCTTTCGTTAGTGTTAGGTGGTTACAGTGAAGGCCTCTTCGCCACAGACGATACGAGTCACACCGTAAATTTTGGGGCACAAATGTATTGAACCTGGACAGCATATTGACAAAAAAATCCGGTAAATAGCATTAGCCGCGCACGGACGTCCATGCAATGGAAGTATTTCTGCTAACACTAGATACCAAGGAGTTAAAAATGGGAAACATTGGTAAATATTTTGCAACCTTCGCTATTATTGCTGCGTCAGGAACCTATGGGTTGATGCCCCGAGCTACTTATGCACTTGGGATCGATGATATTAAGTCGGCCCTTGATAACGTCAAATGCGAAGTACGGTATGAGATGGAATGCACGAAGAAAGGTTGTAAGTCAAAGCTAGTGCTGAGTTGTTCCGTTGGAGGTAAAGGCGCAGACAGTAAGTAAATTCTGGAGTTGCACTCGTGGCGCTTTTGCACCACGAGTGCTTGGTGGTTTACGAATCTGTCTATGGCTTCTGGGTATAGTCATTAAAACAAAAATGGCGTGCCAAAATAGATCAAGTCCGATTATCATGACAATTTTCTTAGTGGATGAGGCTATAGTGCTTGATTAAGCGATAGCATTTTAAGGAGTGAAAATGGGTAAATTGTTTACAATTTTTATCGGCACATTGATGTGTGCGGCAGTTGCTGTGGATAATTTTACTGTACGTTTGTCATACATTGATGCGCTCAACCTAGGTTTTCCGGAGAGTTTTCCTCAAGCGGTACTACTGAATGCCAAAGGTGATGTGGTTTATGCTCGGGGCACAAGTGTTATTAGTTATGAGATTCCTGATAGGATTAAAATTATTGACCAACTACCGCCAGTTGCTCATTCAGAAACATTAAAGATCGCATTGAGAAAGTTGGCCGAAAAGAGGAAGCTACCCATATTAACGAAGGCGCTTAATGGCGACGGTAAGGGGTTGCTGGTGAGTTTAGTGCTAGATAAGAGCATAGTGGATTGTCCGCCATGTCACCGTTATATATCAACCATTGACGATGTTAAACTTGAAATTCCGCATGTTGTGATTCGCCTTGTGCCTCCTGTAGAATAGTGCGCCGTCGGCTCAGAGGGACTAATGAATATGGAAATCCCGCAGGACCGCTCGTTTCGAAAGAAAATTATGCTGCCTTTGGCTGTGGGCCTGATCGGCGGGCTGATTTTGTTCGCTGGTTGGTTGACGTTTGATGCCCTGGGGCAGAGTATCCCAGCGGTTCAGGCGACAAAGGAAGTCGTGGTTCAGGCTAGACGAGGCACATTTGTGAAATCAGTAGTCGGTTATGGACGACTGGTGCCCCGTCATCGTCGCAGTTTGGTCAGCCGAGTGGATGGTTCCGTTGTTGAGATTCTTATTCGGCCAGGAATGCCAGTTAAGGCCGATACACCCGTCATCCGTCTTGTAAACCCCAGATTACAACGTAATTATGATGATGCAGTCCTTCAGTTGAAAGAGGCACAAGCGAATTTCACAAAACTAGAGGCTGATCTCACTGACGAGAAATTGCAGTTAGAGAATGAGAAACGCCTTGCTTCTGCTTATCTCAAAACGCAACAAGTTGAATTTGAGGCCACGAAAAAACTGGCTGAACGTCACATTGTTTCGCAAATTGAACTCGAAAAAAAACGCTCTACACTTGAGCAGGCTGCACTGAGGTTACAGTTGGCTAGGCAACGGTTGCAAACGTTCAAAAAATTATTTCGTGCACGGATACATGCTGAGAAGTTGCGTCTGGAACGAGCGGAACGACTACAACGACTCGCCAAGGAAGATCTTGATTCCTTGATCATTCGCGCTGGTATGAACGGTGTCTTACAGACACTTGATCCCGGCCTAGAACTCGGTAGTTGGGTGGCACAAGGAAAGAGCATAGGTGTTGTCGCTGATCTTTCCCATTGGCAAGCAGAAGTGATGGTCAGCGCAACAGAGGCTCCAGAAATTCGTCCAGGTATGCCTGTTGAGCTTGACGTGAAAGGTCATTTGGCCCGAGGTGAGGTTTTCCGGGTGGCGCCACAAGTCGTACGTAATCAAGTTCAAGTAGATATTATGGTCACATCGCAGTTGCCTGACACTGGGCGTGCCGATGTCGAAGTGGGCGCGCGTATTCAAATCCAGAAACTAGAGAATGCCTTAATTTTACCAAGGCCAAGCAACTTTAAGCCTGGGGAGCGGCTAACCCTTTGGGTACGCAACAATGAACAGCTAGTGCGTCGTGATGTGCGCGTTCTGGCGTGGTCATCCAAAGAGATAGCGATTGGCAGCGGACTAACCGAGTCGGAAGTGGTGGTATTTAATGTTCCATTGCAGTCGATAGAATCTTAGGCGCTGTCATGCGCGTAACGATTATTACGCGCCGCTCCCATTACCATTGCCCTTTAAAAAGGAGAGCATAGTTAGGTATGGAGCCTCTGATTGAAACTGAGAAACTTACCAAAATTTTTAGTAATAAATATGTCGACACGGTTGCTTTGAAAGACGTTAGTCTGACAATTGACCGCGGAGAATTTGTTGCGATTACGGGACCATCCGGATGCGGAAAGTCTACGCTTTTGTCAATATTAGGGTTGCTTGATAATCCGACATCGGGTCAGTACCGGCTCTGTGGGGAGCCTGTCACGACGCTTTCTCGCTACCAGAAAAGTGTGTTACGAAACCGAAACATTGGATGGATCTTCCAAAACTTTAACTTGATTGCTGATATGACGGCACTTGAAAATGTGATGTTGCCTTTTCGCTACGGAAAGCATCACAACGCAAATATGCGAGAAAAGGCTGAACGCATGTTGGCGCTGGTCGGTCTCGAGGGTAAAGCAAACGAATATCCCAATAAATTATCTGGAGGGCAACAGCAACGCATTGCTGTTGCTCGGGCGCTTGTGCTGGAGCCCGATCTCATTGTTGCGGATGAGCCGACGGGAAATTTAGATAGTGAAAATGCCGAGCGAGTTTTCCAACTCTTAAAGAAACTACACGCAAGCGGGCGAACTCTCGTCATGGTAACGCATGCTTATGAATTGGCTAGACGGTGTGAACGCATCATTGAAATGCGTGATGGCCGAATTATTGGCGAGTCGTAATACCTGTCTATAGGATGTCACCCATAATGTTTGATTTGGCTTTTGCATGGCGAATATGGCGACACCACAAATGGTTCGCACTGTTATTAACGTTCGCTTTCGCCGTGTTGGGTGGGCTACTTGCCTGGGTGTTCACTCTGGCACGCCCTGCATTTTCCGACCGACCAGACTTTGTTGGCACCTCGAGCCGTTTAGCAACGATCGGGCTGGAGTATTATGATGGCCGGCTTCGAGGTGCATCCTTACTACGGCTGAATGATCTTCAATCAATGCCCGGTATTCAGGACGTGGCAACACTTGGCATTTATAGTATAGAGTTATCGATTGGGGAGCATACTTTTTCAGAAAGCGCAGCTTTTGTGAGCGGTAATTTTTCGGCCATGTTGGATATTTCCGAACTAAAACTTCACAACAAAGATCTGCAAAATGTTGGGTTTGTAACGGATTGGTTTTGGCGAGAAAAGTTACACAGTAGGTCAATCGATGGGCAGGTTCTATTGTTAGGAAAAGAACGGGTGCCAATCAGGGTGATTAAGGTGTTGCCCAGAGAGTTTAATCAAATTGGGACAAATCGCGTTGCCGTATGGTTGCACCGTTCCAATATACAGCATGTGCTTGATGTTAAAGTGCCGCGCGAACTACAAGGAGAGGTGGCTCGAATTGTGCGAGAGGCGGAAAGCGTTTTGCCAATCCATTTTGCGGTTGTCAGCCTAGCACAAGGTTTCTCACTTAAAGAGATTAAACAAACACTAATAACTCAGTGGGTTGGCGAGTTACAAACGACTGGTGGTACAACGGTTTATTCAAACTATGACAATTTGACTCCGACTGTTTTGCCCGGATTTGAGCTGGCGCCAATGGCCAAGAGAACGATGCAGAATCATTGGTGGTTACTCTTTGGTTTGGTCGTGCTGTTTGGTTTGACAACCGTTGTGAGCCTATTACTGGGCATTGGCGATCAGGTAACACAGAGGCTAGATGAGCTGAACACACGAATAATTCTTGGGGCTATGCCAAAGGATCTGGTAAAACAATTCAGCATTGAGCTCATGCCAATCTGGGCGATTGCGACACTGATAGGGCTATACCTAGCACACGTCGGCACACAGTACCTTGCGGTCTCTGCCCATTTATTAGGTAGTGGAGTGACTTGGTACGGTGCGTTCTTGGCAAGTCTTGTGTTGGCAGTGTTGATCTGGTGCAGTATCTGCTGGATTATCCTAGCGACCTTTGGTCGTGACCAGTCCATGAACAGGAAGTATGGACATAGCGCGACGCGGGCCCAGACATGGTTGGGAAGGATAAATTTGATTAGCCAAACAATTATCGTCTCTTGTGTCGCCGTTATCGCTGTTGCCGCTTCGTGGCAGCAGTGGAAAAATTTCCGAATTGCTGGAATGCCATCCGATATAGAGGTATGGAGGCTTTATCAAGAAAAAGCTCTAGCCACACGGATAAACACGTTCCAACTTGAGCAATTTATTAAAGCACAGGGTGCGACAGCGGCATGGAGTGACGAGTCTTGGGTCTATCCCAATCTTACGTTGCTCGAGTTTGAGACATCACAGGAGGAAGCCACGACGCTAGTTAGCGCACTGCTGGTTTCTAGAAATTTTTTTCCAGTGCTAGGGCTGAACCCTACGATGCAAGGGAACGGGCAGCACCATACGATGGTTGTCAATGACTCCGCTGCCAGACAGCTCAAACTAATGCCACGGAATGGGCAGCACAACGAAACTTTATATTCATTAAGGACATTGGCACGTGCAAGTATAAACAAAGGGACACCAATTGAAGTTGTTGACCAAATACCAAATATTCCTCATTTCGGTAATTTGTATAGAGAGCGGGCAATGGTGTATGTCTCACTCCCAGAGGCACAACCAGCTGAACTAAAAGAAATTTATGTATATGCACACAAAACACAGGCAAATGCGGTTAATGATGCCTTATCGCGTTTTGTACAGAAAAATGCCCCGGGTTATCAGATTGACGGGCCAAAAAATTTGAAGCGTAGCCTTGATAATTTGAATGATTTGCAAAACGGCTTGTTCTACAAGCTCGCGATCACGCTGGGTGTTTTACTGCTCGCGCTTGGTGCGTCAAGTCTCTTTCATCAAACACAACGATATGTCGTGATGGAAAAAGTCCGTTTTGGCATCATGTTGACAGTTGGTGCTCAGGACAGGGATATATTCCATTCTCTATTTTGGGGCATCAGTCGTCTATGTATTTTAGGCTGGTTCAGTGCGATGCTTGTTCTGTATTGGTTGTCACCGGTGTTTACATCAAATGTGCATTTGACGCTGTTTGATTTTCCTGTGGTCATCGCGGCCACGTTAATTGTGCTCTTCGTGGTTGCTTTAAGCACGGCTTTACCGTTCTGGGAGATAGTCCGTCAACCGGTTTATCACTTACTTCGTTACGACCCCTGAGGCCCTGATAGCAACAGGCCAGATGAAGAATTTGTTCGTGGAACATGATTTACGCACATGTGGTTGTTAAAATAAACTCTTTACGAGCCGATTTTATCGCGTATGTCAAAAGCCCCGACCATCGGTTTTGTCAGCCTTGGCTGTCCGAAAAATTCTGTCGATTCAGAACGGATTCTGACACAATTGCGGGCGGAAGGTTACGCCCTGTCGCCGACCTATCAGGACGCCGATTTGGTCATTGTCAACACCTGTGGTTTCATCGATGAAGCCGTTGAAGAGTCTTTGCAAGCGATTGGCGAGGCGCTTGCCGAAAATGGGCGGGTGATTGTCACTGGCTGTTTGGGCGCGCGCGATGATGTCATTCGTGAGGTGCATCCGGGCGTTTTGGCAATCACCGGACCACATGCGTACGAATCGGTCATGGCCGAGGTGCACAAGCACTTGCCGCCTGCCCATGATCCGCGTTTTGATTTGATCCCTGACACAGGGATTCGACTGACACCGCGCCACTACGCCTACCTGAAAATTTCGGAAGGCTGCAATCACCGATGCACATTTTGCATCATTCCTTCGATGCGTGGCGACTTGGTCAGCCGGCCGATTGGCGATGTCATGAATGAGGCGGAACGTCTGGCCGCTGCCGGGGTGCGAGAAATTTTGGTGATTTCCCAAGACACCAGCGCTTACGGGGTCGATTTGAAATACCGTACAGGGTTCTGGCAGGGACGACCGCTTCGTACAAAGCTATTCGATCTATGTGAGGCGCTCGGAGAGCTGGGTATGTGGGTACGGTTGCACTACGTTTACCCCTACCCTCATGTCGACGATATCATTCCATTGATGCGCGATGGTCACATTTTGCCGTACCTTGACATTCCCTTTCAGCACGCCAGTCCATCGATTTTGAAAGCAATGAAACGGCCTGCGCATGCGGAAAATACGCTCGAGCGGATTCGCAAATGGCGGGAACAATGTCCGGATTTGGTGATTCGAAGCACCTTTATCGTCGGTTTCCCGGGCGAGACGGACGAAGATTTCGAGCAGCTTTTGGCCTGGTTACAGGCCGCTGAACTTGATCGCGTGGGTTGTTTCCAATACTCGCCTGTTGAGGGGGCCGCGGCCAACGCATTGCCCAATCCGGTCCCTGATGACGTCAAACAAGCACGATGGGAAAAATTCATGGAGGTACAGGCCGAGATTTCGGCGCGCCGCCTGCAGCGATGGGTAGGGCGAGTTGAACCGGTGTTGATCGATGCAGTGGATGAGGATGGCGCCATCGGTCGAACGCGTGGCGATGCCCCGGAAATCGATGGCGTTGTCTATATTCGTGGCGGTCATCAGCTGGCACCGGGGGATCTGGTCAAGGTCGCGATTGAGGGAAGCGACGCCTATGACTTGCACGGCACTTTGATTGACCGCTGATTTCAGCTCAGATTTGGATTGCGTGGTCGACTGTCGCGTAAGTGTTCATCGGCCGACAGGACACGCGCCTCTTGCGGCAGCAAGACAGGAACGCCGTCTCGCACCGGATAGGCAAGGCCAGAGGCGCGACAAATCAGTTCCGTGCCGTCTTCACTCAATTCAAGGGGGGCCTTGCTGACCGGACATGCCAGAATTTCAAGCATGCGTTTACTGAACATGTATCACCTCCACCGGTTGTATAGGCGGCCAATCGGGGGCAACCGCGAGGCGTGGATCGAGTCGGACATCGAACCAATTGAGACGCCAGTCCAAGTGTGGTCCGGTTGCGCGCCCCGTCTGACCAACTCGACCAATTTGTTCGCCTTGACGAACTTTCTGCCCGACTTTCACCAGCACTTCTGACAGGTGCAAATAGCTGGAGCTGATTCCCGCGCCATGGTCGATAATGATGGTACCTCCTGAGAAATAGAGATCAGATGCCGCCAGCCGTACAATGCCATCAGCACAGGCTTTCACGGGTTGTCCAACCGGGGCCGCAATATCTTCGCCGAAATGTGGACGTTTGGGTTCGCCGTTGAGTATGCGTTGGCTGCCATACACCCCGGATATTTTGCCTTCCGCTGGTCGGATAAATTGTTGCCAGAAGCCTTCACTTTGGCTCACGATGGTGCGTGCCTCGTGCACTCGTTTGGCTTCTGCTCGAATGCGGCGCAATATTTCAGGCGCGGTTGGCGTGACCTGTTGTGGTGGCAGCCCGTCAATGCGCTGTATGGCAAACTGTCGCTTATTGACGATGAGTTTGAAACGAAAATGCGTGCCGGAAGGATGTTTGGCGTCAAGCCAGTGCGCGCCAGTTTGGTCTCGACCAAAACCAAAAGCAAAGCGGCCATGGCGATTAACCACGACCGGTTTTTCGTCAAGAAATAATTGCCACTTGGGCGCCACCGTGCCACGAACCATACCGCCGGGGACCAAATGCCCCCACAGGGACAGGTGGGGATCGGGGCTCGCGGCTGCGGTGAAGGCTAACAGCAGCAGGCTACAGAGGACGAACCGTTGCCGAAGCCACATAACCGTCTTTGACGCCTTTCGTTGCCATGGCGACAGCATCGTGCGCATGCAGCGATTCTAGATGCTCTACGCGCAGCCAGAAGTCCAGATAATCCGGAACCTTGTCGAGCGCGGCCTTGATTCGGCGGGCGGCATCTTCGCAGAACATCAGGTTTTGTCCATTCAGGCGGGCAAACTCTTGTTCATCTGCCCGTTTTACCGCGGTTTGGACAGCCGTCTTCAACACGGACTCGATGCGATCAATCAGGGCAAGGATAGGCATTTCGTCTTGCCATGCGCCCAAACGAACACGCACCAGTGCGTGGCTGCGCTGACTGTGCGGTGTGGCGACTATACCTTTTTCTGAGCCCAACCACTCAATCACCTTGTTCACATCGACTTTGGTATGACCGGCAAAGTCGTTTTCAAACTGTTTTTGTATCAGTTGACGGGCCAGTGCTGCGGAGCATGGGCATGTGGACGAATAAGGCACATCGACCGCCATTTCGACGTCGAACTGTTCCCCGGTTCGCGTTGCCGCAATCATTACGGCATAGCCTTTCCAGCCAGAGTATTTTGATTTGAGTGCCGGCCGGCGGACCAGGTAGTCAAAGCGAAATTCCACATGTGCGCCGCGACTTAAGCCCGCATGAGATTCTGTAAAGTGGGACAACAGCTTTTTCAGGGTCTGTCCATTCAGCCGCCGGTCGCCCAAAATTTCGTCCAGGCCGAGGTACAAACGAGACATATGAATGCCCTTGGCCTCGGGATCAATTAAGTCTACATAGGCTTGCACCTTCGCGTTGACTTGTACATCACGATGGTGCGGGCCTTCCACCACGACAGGCATTTCGATTTGACTCATCCCGACCCAGTCGAGGACCGCCTTGGTGTGTGCACGGTGCTTACTGGCCACATCGGGCATGGCCTGTGACGCGGATTGTGTGTGATTGGAAACTGCCATAATTGCTCCGGCAAACCGGTGAGTGACTCACCCTATCAGTGTACAGAAATTCGGGCCAAACTGCATTGGCGCGTTATTGTTGGTTAATTTTTGTCCGCTGGCAAGTCAAATTGACATTCGACCGACCAGCCGAGTTGTCGCTGATAAGCGCACTCTTTGGTTAACAAACTCTTGATCCACGGTGATAGCGATGCCGAGGCACAAGCACAGTGCAGCGTGTTATCGATAAGCCACAGGCGAAGTTCTGGCACCGTATTGGTTTCTTTGGCCAGAATGATGGCAAGCCGCAAAAGACGGACAACTTGCCAAAGCCCTGGGTATGCGGCAATGGGGTATTGCGACAACCATTGTGTGTCGATAGTGCCGTGCTGCGCCGCAACCAAAAAGGCCAATTGAGCTTGCTGGGTGCGATCGAAGCCAGCAAGCTCCGCGTGCTGGAGCATATAGGCACTATGCTGGTGATAGTTGTGGCTGCTGACCGAACGGCCGATATCCAAAAGCCAAATGGCGTGCTCAGCGAGCTCCTGGTGTTCGGGCGATATCCGCCAGTGTTGCGCCATCTGTAATGAAAGATACTGCCAGCGCTCATGTATCTGGGCGACACGATCGACATCAACATGGTGCTGACGCGCCAGCCGGAGGACGCTTGCTCGGCGTGTTTCATACAGCATGGATTGATCGAACATTTCCTGAATCACGCCATCTTTGAGCGCTGCTGAACTATATTCGAACTGACGGATGGCAAAGAGATCAAAAAGCGCGCCATAGATGGCGATCGCGGCGGGCACCAGAAACCTGCGTTCGTCCTCAAGCCCAGGCAGTGACAAGTCATCGATATGGGCGTACTCAAGCACCAAGGCTTCAATGTCATCAAGGTGGCGTGGCGTCAGTATCTTTGGGGTATGGCCAAGCGCGGCGTTAATTTGGAGAAGCGCCTCAATACAGCCGGAGCAGCCGATGACTTGCTCCCATGGCAGCCACCGAAACTCATGGGCAACATCCATGAGTTGGCTGGCGATGTCATAGCGGGCACTCTCGATTTTTTCCGGCGAAAGTTCCCCGTCTTCGAAAAATTGGTGGGCGGCCGTCAGGCAGCCTACATCTACACTGGTCATTGTGACAGGTTGCTTACCGTGCCCGAAAATAAACTCTGTGCTGCCACCGCCGACATCAATTACTAGCGCCGATTGGCTTTCTGGCAATGAGGCAGTGACGCCGAGATAAATCAGGCGTGCTTCTTCGGTACCACTGATGATGTCAACCGGCCAGCCGTAGCGGGCGCGTAATGCGTGGGCGACGGTTTCGCCGTTGGTCGCGCGTCGTAAGGCGCTGGTGCCAACAGCGCGAATTCTCGCTTGTGGC
>RFGJ01000235.1 GCA_003696665.1 Gammaproteobacteria bacterium
CACATCGGCCGGATCTATACAAGCGACCCAGGTGTCCTGAACGTGGTGGTCAGTCTGTTGAGTATTGCTGCCTTGTTTCAACTCTGTGACGGCATCCAGGTGACGCTTGCCGGCGTATTGCGCGGTTTTCACGACACCTTCATTCCGATGCTGATCAGCTTTATTGCATATTGGCTTGTCGGCTTTGGTCTAGGCAACCACCTCGCAGAAACACTGCAGGCTCGCGGCTATTGGTATGGACTGGTTGCGGGCCTGGTGACAGCCGCCATCTTGCTGTCGATACGTTTTCACTTGCTGACACGGAAGCCGTAAGATTTGCAAACTCGGAATACTTGATCCAACATGAAAATGGATTGAGTGGCTGAGGCAAATAAAATGGAGTCGGTAAACAAAATCGTTGTCGTATTGCAACAACACGACAAAGACGAAGCAGCACTTGAACGAGGCCTTGAGCTATCGAAGCGTACAGGTGGTCACATTGTGGCGTACCTCAGAGGCGCAGAACAAATTGAAGGCGTGGCAATGCTGAAGGATCCTGAAAAAGGGCCTGCCATTCGTGCAGCACTCGAGACAGACAAGCACGCCTACATCGATCAATTGATTGAAAAATACAACGCGAAAGATGTTGTCACCGAACGAGTGATAGATTGGGAGGAACACCCCTTTGTTGGCATTATCCGTACAGTCTTAAAACATAAGGCCGATCTTGTCATCAAGGAAAGCCGTCATCACTCACGTCTCAAAACCTTGATTTTTACGCCCACTGATTGGCATTTGCTGCGCAAATGCCCAACCCCAGTCTGGCTGACACATGGTCAGACCAATGCAGCGCCGCAACGTATTGTCGCAGCAGTCAGTTCAGTCTATGTTGACGAGATCTACCAAAAACTTGATGCCCGAGTGTTGGCCTACACTCGGTTCATGGCACAGTGTTTTGACGCTGAAATTAAAGTCGTCAACGCTTATTCTGTTGTCCCACTGGGCATCTCCTTGGACGGCACAGGCATCTATCAGGATGAATACCTCCTCGATCTGGAAAAGCAACATCACGAACAAACCGTAGCACTGGCCGAAAAGTACGGTATCGCAAGTAAATGTGTCGAAACACGCAATGGTGAAACGCCACATGTCATCGCAGAGGCCGCCCGAGAATTCAACGCCGACTTAGTCATTGTCGGGACTGTGGCTCGACAAGGCATTGC
>RFGJ01000236.1 GCA_003696665.1 Gammaproteobacteria bacterium
AAGTCGGATGGTGGCGGTTCCTCTTGGCCAAAGGGGTTGAGCTGATCGATGCGTTGACGGGACAGGCTCCTCAATAGGAGAATCAGCGATTATCATGAAATGGTTTCGCAACAAACATGCACAGGCCGCATCAGAACCGGACGGAATTCTGAACAGAATTTGGGAGTGCTTTTGTCAGAACCAGGACGAGGAAGCGGCAAAGCTCATCCAAGAGCTGGAAGGACTGCATCTGTCTGACCCACAGCGTTGCATTTTGCGAGTATACCGGGGCTGGCTGGCCTATAGAAAAGGCGTATGGGAGGAAGCGGAACAGAATGCGCATTGGGTTCTAGATCAATGTCAGGATCGCTATTCCCTCGGCAAGGCGTACCAATTGATTGGAGCGTGTGCCCTCGATCGCTACAAACACTGTGAAGATGATGACGAGGAAACAACACTACGCCTACTCGGCACAGTAGTAGAGGCGTGTAACCAAGCGCTTGTACTCTTAGGCTCCCATCGGGATGCGCTTCTCGTGTATATACCTATGGCTATGGCGCTGGTTTACCAAGGCAATTTGGAAGAAGCGATTGTTCTGCTAAAACATGCTATCGATAAAGCATCTCATCCGAGTCCGGAAAAGGGATGGCTGCTTGCAACCTTGGGCGAAATATTCATCTTAGACAAGAATGACTGGGAAGCCGGTCGGCCATACTTGGAAGAGGCTGCAAAGATACTTGATCCGGTCTCGCAAACCCATGCCTGGGTCCATGTGCGTCTGGCAGAGGGGTACATCCAAGAAGAAGGAAACTACGCCAAAGCACGAGTCCACGGACGCAAAGCCGTGGAACTGGCCGCCAAGGACCCGCAGGTCCAGGCGTGGGTGCGATTTGGCGCCCATTTCCGCTACGCCCTTGCCTTGCACTATGGTGAATACGATTACAAGGAGGCCGAACGGCAGTATAAGAAGGCCTTGCAGGTGGCGGAGACAGAAAGCGATGCAGAGGCCCAAAGGAAGGTGTTGGCCTACTTGGGCAACCTCTATGCACGTCAGAAGCGTTACAGGGCCAGTTTACGCGTATTGAAGGATGCGCTCAAGGTCTGCGGTGAAGACGAGCCCGAGAGCTGGAAGCTCCACTGGAGCCTCGGGAGCGTCCTAAGCAATATGGGGAAGCACCGGGAAGGGGCGGAACACTACCGTCGAGCCATCGCTATGCTACA
>RFGJ01000237.1 GCA_003696665.1 Gammaproteobacteria bacterium
TACAGGTGCGAGGCGCCTAACAGGTTGAGACGAAGGACCAAGGACGGAGGACGGATATCGAAGTGTACATCCGCCCTGAACGTGTTCGGATTCGTCTTTCGCCCTCCGTCTTCCGTCCGAAAAATCGTCAAGCGGCCCTCCTCAGATCATGAACCGCGCCACGCCAGGAAATCTGCGTGCGGAGCCAGCGTGCATCTGCGTCCCAATTTTTGTCCATCGGGGTGCACAGCGTTCACGGTGTCTACGGAAAATTCCGTAGGCCGGCTTGCGGAATACTCCTGTTGTGGGGTTGGGGGGCATCCTCTAGTATAGGAACAAATTGCTATGCAGCAATTCCCTTGAACGGTGCCGTCTAACTTTGCAGATGCCCTCTTGTTGGCCGATCTATCCACGCCGAAACAAAAGACGGCTCCTTCTCCGTGAATAAGACCCAATCACTATCCACATCCATCCCCAATATATCCGTAAGGAGATGTCGTATGTTCTACACCAAATGGAAGTTCAGCAGTCTCGCGGCTCTATTGATAGTGAGCCTTATATTTACTCCTGCCAGTGTATTTGCAGAAGCAGTGGAACCCAATGCGGGTGATCCACCTACATTGCGCGTATATGGCCTCAATAGCGAAGGTGCTGGGGATACAACAAGCTCCGCTGAGGATGCTCCCTATACTGGTGAAAAAGGTGTCAATTCCATTTTTGATCCTCAGGGAACGCAGGCGCCCGTTAAAGACTCCGTAACATGGAATCCGCTATGGATGTACGAAGATGAGACTTTTGATGAGAATCAAGCGCAGGGACTCTACCAGAAACTTTTCGCCGATGGCATCAATATCGCCGAAAAAGTTTGGCATCGCTTTTGGTATGAACCAAATCACCAGGACAAGGACTCGATCGCGTATCCAGCGATCATGCAGGAATTCACCTATATCCTGACTGAAGCGGCCCCTGCTGCATCTGTTCCCCAGCCTATTTCAGGCCCGGCGGGCAGTACACAATTTGTTTTCCCCGTCGGCATTGCTGATGGCCTATTGTTCGATCCATTCGGTTACGGACTGACAAGCTTGGATGCGGATTTTGATGGTTGGTCTGATATCGTGCAGATCGACAGCGAAGCCAGTCTTGCCGCAAAAACCGGTATTGACGCCGATTTCAACGCCAACGGCGTTTTGGACCCATTGAATGCAGATGGCGCCATGCTCAGTGGCGATGAACTGGTCGTACTCAGTATTGCGCCCAAATCAATACCTGTCGGAGGTCGTTTACAGTTTTTGGATCACGCGATTCAAGTGCAGAACGTAACCAATCAGGGTGTCACTGTCGAAATCCTGTACACCGGGGATTTGCTTCCGGCGATGGTGGGCGCCCAAACCTTAGGTGTGAATGAACTCTGGTCCTACAAGACCCGCTTGCCCGGAATTCCTGCCCCTGCACCCGCTACCATATCGTTGGGGGCATTCTTTGTGCAGGTAGTTGGCGTCGATCTGGGCACAGGTGTTGCACAACTCCGTGTAGGTCGTGCCTTGGGGGCCACCCATGCCACTATCGAAACGGGTGGGCCGACTCCTATCGATGACGAGCCACAAAATTCACTGAAACGCTTCTATGTGGATGGCCACCAGTACAATGTTGTGGCTATCGGTACAGAGGGTACAGACAACTTCAGCTTTATCACCATCCGCACCCCTGTTCCCAAAGCGCCGGTTACGATCAAGCAGCATTCTGTCCATTTGCAGGGCTACGGCTTCTTCGAATGGCTGCCAATGATGCCTCCCTTTAACTATGAGCATTACATCATTAACGACGTACAAACAGACCACACCGGTCGGTTAATGGGTGATTCCTTTGGTCCTGTACCACCCATCCTCCAGAATCCTAACTGGCTGCCTTACACGGCCTTTCGACGCGACGGGAATGGTCCGACGTACTCGCAACGCCAAGCTATGCGGGCTGTCTATGTAAGAGAAGAGTTGAATCCCCAGTATCGAGGGCAGTTACTGCAGGTGTATAAGGAAGGGGATGACGGCAGCGAAAGCTTTGGAGTCCAACGTTGGAATACAATGCCTTCCAGCTTCACCGAATTTTTACTGCCCGATATCCCTGGCTTTAGAGATCTTTATCTCTTTACCGGTGCTTTCACGGCGCCGCAGAGTGGTAACCATCGGGTCAAGCTCTGGTTTGATCCGGCCGCTAGTGGAGCGAAATACAAGTCGCCTGCCTGGTTGCGAGTCTATGGCCAAGGCAACGAAGGAGCGGGTGACACCAGTGCCAGCGATCCCGGGAATGCAGACTATCCTGTGGAGGTCGCGCCTTATACAGATCCCGAAGCGCCCTTTGATCCGCTGGCCGAACAGGCGCCGATCAAAGACTCTATCACTTTCAATCCAGCTTTCATGAGCGAATTTCAAAGTTGTCAGGCGGATCCATTGGTGAGAACACTGTATCCTGCCATCTCTATTGATGCCCATGATGCGCTGGAGAAGGTCTTCTTCCGCATGTGGTATGAACCGAATTACTTAGACAAAATTTTGGGGCCGGACAATGAGTACCGCTTCCCCGCGCTTCTGCAAGAGTTCACCTATATGTATCTGAATACGGCTGACCAGCCGACCTACGCACAGCCAGGCTTCAGTAGTTTTGTCTTTCCATCTGCTACTGACTGGCCCACGTTGTGGGGACGCTTCGGCGGTGGTCTAACGACCTTCGATGCCGATTTTGATGGTCAAAACGACGATATCGTGCGGTTGCACAGTGAACAAACACTAGCCGAAGCCACCGGCATTACGGCAGATTTCGACGGCGATGGAACGCTTGATGCGTTGGATTCCGACAGCGATATGAATGGGAATGAAATGGTAGTCTTCGCTGTCGAAGATATCACCCTCAGTCTGGCGACGCCTGAGACCAGCTTTGCTCAGTTCCTGGATCACATGGTGCAATTCCAAGGCATTACGTCCAATGGTCGAGTGCTCCTGCAATTGTGGAACACCGGTGGAGGATTGGAACGGCTGCCCGGTGGCGGGTATAACATTGCGCCCCACGAAGTGGGAGTAACGCTGCCCTATGCAGTGGGCTCAATGGGGATCGTTGGCCGCAACAAAGTCAATGTGCGCCAGATCCCACCCGGCGGCGGAAACTTGGGTGAAGTCGACGGTGGCTGGTTCGTTTACATAAACGACATCAATTCAAATGCTGGCACCGTCTCTGTTACTATCGGACGCGCCTTGGGAGCCACGCACTCAGCTATCGATAACAATGCTGGTCGGCACGATCTGACCCCCGGAGATCCGTGGTATCTCAAGCGTTTCTTCGTTGATGGCCACGAATACAACGTGGTTGCCATCCGCACCCATGAGATCTCGAATGGTCGTTACGGTTTCAAGTACATCACCATTCGCACGCCTGTGCCGAAAGCCCCATTTGTTAATCGTCAAGATTCGCTGGTGCTACAACACTACCTGCCCAATGGCGCCACCATCATCTCGGTGATGCCGCCTTTCAATATCGACGGGCACACCATCGCCGAGGATGTCCTGGCCAATCAGAATGACGTCGGTGTACTTGGCGCATCCGTGTGTCGTCCGCCAATGGATGTACTTTTGATGGAAGAGGCCATCGAAGACGAGTTCTTCGGTGAACTCAAAGAGGTGTTGAAGGTCGTCGACGGTAAATTGGTATGGACCAACCAGTCCTACCACACCCTCCCAGACGCCTACACAACTCTTGCTTTCCCGGCTGGCGAACTGTATCTGCTCACCAATGACTGGAAAGACGAGAACGGCAACACCGTTCAGTTCTGGTACCAACCAGGGGTTTCTCAGGATCTCTTTGTAGACCCTCCAGCGCTTTACATTGAACCATCAGCTTTCAAAAGAAGCGGCGGCGCCGTGACGAAGGCGGCGCCCGCCGCAACCGCAGATGGGAAGATGATTCATGTTGTGCAACGTGGCGAGTCGCTCTGGAAGATCGCAACGCAGTATGGCGTCTCTCTGCAATCGGTGATTGACGCCAACAATTTGGCAAATCCGCGAATGCTGGTGTCGGGCCAGCGGTTGATTATCCCAACCCATTGACCCCTAATGAAATGAGGGCGGGCCACTTGCGGTGGCCCGCCCTTTCCCATCTTTCGTGTATCCCTTTCAATATATGAGGTATGACAACAGGACAACGACGAACGATAATCGTTTCGGCTATCATTATTGCCGTCTTGCTTGGCGTGTTTGCCATCTGGTTGCTGATTACAGCGCGCCCAGGCCCTATCATTAACGCAACACCCTCGGTACAGCCCACTAGAATAGCAGGCCGCACTCCCTCACCCACCAGTACGCCAACCACGAATCCTCAGAGAACGGCGACACCTGTGGCCGTCGCGGCGCCCTCCTCAGTTCCTTCCCTGAATTTTACGACAACACCAACGACAACACCGACAGTAACACTGTCACCATCTCCCACGCCGCTAGAAGCACAGACACTTACACCAAGTGCAACCGCATCCCTTACACCAATCGAAACACCACCGGTAACGCCGCCTGTCGTATGGAGTGAAACGTCAACCGCTGTTGTTGCGTCTGTGGATTCCGTTCAAGAAGAGCGATTGAGCCCGCTTTCCGATACGCCGCCACCAAACGATCCTCGTGCACTTGCACTACGCTACGGCAAAATACAACCGGGATGGTCCACGAATGGCCTCTCTCGTATGGAATTGGGGGCGCAAAAATCATTCTGGGTGCGGACAACAGAGGAAATCGCAAGGGAAGTGACGGCAATTTTGGTCTACCGTAGTGCGCATCTTGATTTCTGGGTGGAAAAAGGTCAAGTGGCCCTTAACGCCGAAGCCCAATTTGCGCAAATTGCATCTCAATTCGAGACAGAGGTCTATCCGGTCGCTGCACGCTTTTTTGCACCCATGATCCTTGAGCCGTCAGTGGCTGTTCTCCATGCCACTGGAATGGGGGAAAACATCTATGCTTACTATGCAGACATCGATGAATTGCCTCAGTATTTGTTTTCCCTAAGCAACGAAGCAAGCATGATCTATGTGAATCTTGACAATGTGACACCGGCCTCAGATTACTATATGCGCCTGTTGGCCCATGAATGGCAACACGTCTTGCAGCGGCGTGTGGATCCTAACGAGGAGTTATGGCTGAATGAGGGCATGTCCGAATTAATAGCGACCCTTGCGACCGGTCCGACAAATGGGCTCAGCCAAGAATATCAGCGGCACCCAGATATTCCTCTTTTGGCTTGGAAGCAAGAAGATACCCCTTTGTCAGCATACTATGGTGGCGCATATCTTTTCTTACGTTATCTTTTGGACCGATTTGGCGATAATTTTCTGCGCATGGTTATCGCTTCACCAGATAACGGGATAGGTGGATTTCGCATATATCTAGCCGAGAAGGGGCTAGACTTTGCCAGTGTGTATACAGATTGGATTTTATCCACTGGATTGAACGATAAATTCGTCCATAGCAGCCTGCATACGTCCTTCCCGATCCGGATCGATGAAACAATATATCCATTCGGCGTCGATGTGATCGAAATGTACGGTGGTGGTGGAAACACGTTCTACTTTCAAGGACAACCCGAAGCGTCCCTGATCTCCGATACTATCCCTAGTGGAGAATATATTTGGTGGTCGAATCAGGTTGATGGCAGCGATACGATTCTGACACGCGCTTTTGATCTGTCATCTGTGTCGACCGCCCACTTGACCTATTCACTCTGGTACGACATCGAGAGTAAGGACTGCGCCTACACGGCTGTTTCCATAGACGGCGGGCAAAGTTGGCAGGTGCTGCATGGAGAATGGGGACGAACAGACAA
>RFGJ01000238.1 GCA_003696665.1 Gammaproteobacteria bacterium
TCGGTCCATGAACAATTTTCGATTGGGTAATTCGGTGACGGCGTCGTAAAAGGCAAGTTGCCGAATGGCTTCTTCGGCTTCGATGCGGTGGGTGATGTCCCGCGAAATTAACGCCACTTCGTCAACGTTATTTTGACCTTTGATCGGCGCAATTTGCGCTTCAAAGTGGCGCAGCCCGGCAGGTACTTCAAGACTGTATTCGACGCATGCCGTCAAACTGGTGGTGATGGCCTGCTCAATGCTTTGCAGAAGCCGTTCGCAAATCGGCTTGGGCAGGACATCCCGAATATTTTTACCGGTCAGCTCATCGGGCGGGCGGACAAAGAGATCAACGCGTCCTCCGAACGCCAAGACATAGTCTCCGGTGCGGGTGAGAATAAAACCTAGGTCAGGCATGGCTTCGGCAAATGCGGCAAACCGGGCGTTGATGGATTGCGCACTGTCGCGGAGGAATTCGAGGGCTGAGATGTCCCGCACCATCATGAGCAAGGCAGAGGCATCTGGGGCTGGTTCATATGGACACAGACGGAACTCATAATGACGAGTCGTTTCACCGGTCTGTAATTTGGTCGTAAAAGCACGGCTAGTGCCTGCCTTCAAGGCAGCCTCTGCTTCATTTAGCAGGAGGGCGCTTAAATCCGGAGCGAAGGCCTCGACTAAATGGGTGCCAAGTTGTGGCGTTGGAAGTCCATTCGGTATCGTTCCGTAACAGCCGGTGATGTGGCCATCTGTGTTAAATGTCACGAGTCCGTCCGGAAGCGCGTGAATGATGGCTTTAAGGCGCGCTTGCAGTTCAGACAGCGCGTTGACCGATTGTTGGAGCTGTTGTTGGGTAGCGACCAGTTCTGCGGTGCGCTGACGGATTTTGCGGCGCAGGGTGAGCAACCAGAGCACACTGAGTAAGAATACCGCGGCCAGGATGGTGACGACGGGTTTAACCCAGACCGGGAGCCATGGCCGAAGGTGCGCGCGCAACCACTTTTCGCGCGCGCTGTAATAGATAGAATCTGGATCGTCTTTCCATCGTGCCATGTATTTGTCGATGGTGTTCAGAAGATCACTGTGCTTGCCTTTGGCCGCGGCGAAGGTCAGCATGACGGGGGCATAGAATGGCGCGGCGTATTTCAACCCGAAGGTGTCTAGTTCGAAACGTGAATAGAGGTTGTTGATGGCAGCCACTTCAATCTCACCTTTCGAGAGGGCACGAAGCATCTCAGTGTAGTTGTCGTAGTACACCCAGATGGGCGCCACGCCGAGTTCCTTTGTTTTTTTCTTAAGCTCAAGGCCGTTGATATCGTCGCGTATCAGGCCCACGCGGATGTTGTCAAGTTCAGATAGAGAATTGAGCTCCGAATGTTCTCGGACAGCGAGCCGACCGTAGCCAATTTCGACCGGGATGGTTGTGAAGTCAAAATAAGGTCGGCGTTCTTCGGCATGGGCGATGCTCGTGAGTATATCAATCTCGCCTTTGAGGGTTTTTCGGTACACCTCCGGCCATGTCCCCGCCACAAATTGCAGTCGCCAACCTTCGTGTTTGGCAATTTCATTGAGGAGGTCAATATAA
>RFGJ01000239.1 GCA_003696665.1 Gammaproteobacteria bacterium
CGCCCACCCAAACTCGTTTGGAAAAAGCGGGACAAAGGCATTGCATCGTTTGAAGTCAACCTTCTTGGGATTATTTTGCAAGCAGTTCCGAAAACTCGCGATCTTACTTGCCAACACATCGCTAATGCCGTCACATGACCAAAGCATCGGCGTCAATAAACCCAGCAACAAAGTGGTGACGCGAGCCATACGTAAACTAGTCATTTTAGTCCTCCTGTGATCTAACATAACGACCTTACCCATGCCTGATAGGCACCTTGTTAAGAGGTTGCAACAGCGAACGAGTTGAAACATGGCTAGTGAAAAACAAAGACGCCAGTGTACACCCAAACGCAAGAAGGATGCGATGGCACTGGTCACTGAACAGAGCTTGTCCATTGCCAAGTTTGCGCTGAAATTTTTTCCACACGCTTAAAGTGAACGGATTCGAAGGCATGATTTGCGACACGCTAGCAGATGCGACAAACAGTATTCGAGTCTATCGAAGTGTATTACTGTCGGATTCATGGCCTCAGTCCCATCGGTCGCCTCAGTCCGGAAGTATGTGCGGCAATGACGGCTGCGGCGCTGCCTTCAGTGCATAAGGTTTTAAACAGATGGCATGCGCTGGTTGTGATCACGATATTCCTAATAAGGCAAAACCGAAAAGAAAGACCAACGACACAAACGACGTTAAACGGCGGGCACGGGCACGCAGCATAACGATCCTCCTGGTTTTTCCTTAAACCCGGGTAGACCGCTTAACGTACCCGGTACTCTATGACGGTAAATTTTGGTGGAATGGTATCAAAAGAAATCGAAAAATGATGTGAAAAATTACCGAAAATTGCATTTTTTAAGACGGCTTTAAATAAGGAAAAGGCACTTCTTCATTGGTCCATCCATATCACCTTATTTTGCCTATCACTGATAGCGGACCGCACTGCTCACACCCTGTTCACGGCACAACTCGGGAACCAGCACGCCAGCCTCGGCCTGTTGGCGCATCCCTGGCCCTTGGTCGTCAACCTGTCGCGATTGGGGCGACTGGAATCTGGTGTTGCGCCGTTGTTCTGACGTTCC
>RFGJ01000240.1 GCA_003696665.1 Gammaproteobacteria bacterium
CCATGTCTGGTACTGGCAGGATCGGGAGATGGCCCGGGTCGATTTGCCGGTGCGCAGCAGTAACTGGCGCACCTGGTCGTCCAAGCGCATTTTGCCCGAGTGGACTGGGCCGTGGCGCGTTGTCGTTGAGGACGCCGCCGGCAAAGTTGTCGCGGAGAAGGTGTTTCGTGTCGAAGCCCCTTGAGGAAACCGTCTTTTCGACCGAGGATATCCTGGCGATCGAGGTTGCCGTACCCGAAGGGCACCGGCATCTGCGCGCCCGGCTGACCCTTGCCGACGGCCGGGTGCTGGTGCTGCAGGAGGCGACCCTGGCTGCGCTGGCCCGGGCCTGGGTTGACATCAAGGCCGATCCCCTGCGGCGATCGTGCCGCCTGGTTGGTCGCCATCTGGCCGAGGGCGAGGGAAAACCTGGCTATGCCCGCTGGCAGCTGCGGGAGGAAGAGTAACAGGAGTGTTGTCGCACCTGATATGTTCCCGCCTGTGCGGGTCGGTCAACAAGCTACCGGCCTGTTTGGGTGAAGTCATTTGGTGTGACAATCCATGCACAAGGCGCTGCCGACGTTGCTCATGACCAAAAAGGGAGGGTAGGTCGGGTCGTGAACATCGTGGCAGGAGCTGCACCACATCGCATCTTTGGTGGCGCCAAAGTTGACCCGGGCCACCAATGGCATTTTTAAATCTTTGTCGAGTGTGGCGTCGAAGCGGAATCCGACGGGATGATCATTGGATAGATCTGTTCCTATGTCTGCCGCTGTCCTCTGAAGGGGTTTCAGGTAGCTGTATTCAGTCGAATCCGCCAGGGAGCCGTCGTGGCAGCTGAGGCACAGGGGTGCATCGGACGGCATGGTGTTGATGTAGGTCAGGTCGGTGGTGTGATCCATGGTTGCGCTGTTGTAAACCTTGGTCACATTTCTTGGGACACGGCCGAAACCTGAACTTCCTGGAAGCCAGTGATGGGCTCCTCCATGACAGGCCCGGCAAATGTCGGTCAGCCCCGGGATGACACCCGTAAGATCATGTTTTGAGTTGGCGATTTTCAGGGCGAATACAGGAACCGGTTCCCCCAAAAACAGAGCCAGAATTGCAATGGTTGTGAGGAAAAAGGCTGTACGCTTAAGGAAGGCAACGGTGCCTGAAATCATGATCCCCCCTCCTGTGTCGGTCTCGTGATTTGGCGTAAGGCTGTTGGTTAAATAGCAGTTTTTTGGCTGTCCGACCGTATCTTTTTTGTCGGAAAAACTGCCATAGCAGATGTTCGCACGGAATTCACTGCAAGGTGTGTTCCTCTTTGCTTTCCTGGTTAATCAACTGTGCCTTTTGCCGTAATTGCTCCAGCGTGGCAGGACTGATCGGATGGGTTTTCAGGTATTCAGGGGTTAGTACCTGCCAGTGGCTTAAACGCTGTAACAGGATGTCGGTCACCCAGATAGCCCCATCATCGGTAATGGTCAGGCCTGATGGAGCGGCAAAGGCCATGGGGTGAGAGCTCATGTGGCCGGCGGTGACCACGACGGTCGGTTTTTCAAGATTGTTAAAGCCCACCAGCGCACCTGCACGCTGGTCTGTCGCCCATATCCAGCCGTCGTCAGTGACTGTTATCCCTTTGGGTGCGTCGAATGTGTAGGGCCCCCAACCATTGAAAGGAATGAGCCTGGCAAAGGTCCCATCGGGGGCAAAAACAGAGAGCCGGGCGTTGAGCATGTCAGCGACAATCAATTCGCCGTGTGAATTGACAGCCACCCCCTGGGGCGCAGCCAGTTGTCCTGGCTGGACGCCGGGGTTGCCTCGGGTGCCCAGGTGTTTTCCGGTGCAGGTGAAGACATGGATGTGGTGGCGTCTGGGTTCACTTGCATAGAGCAGGTTTCGCTGTCGGTCAATGGCAATAAAGGCGGGATTGGCTTCAAATACCCCGTCCCCGATGGTGCGTATCACAACTCCTTCCGGTGAAAGAACGACCACGCGTCGACGGGTGGCCTCTGCCACGTAAATGTTCCCGTCTGAATCGTAATCGATCCCCAGAGGAGCTCCGAGTTTGGTTCCGTTGTTTGGCAGGGCGCTGGCCTTTCCAGTTGTGGACAATTTCCAGACAATACCGCTCCTGGTGTCGCTGACCAGTAATGCGCCGTCTTTGCGCACGATTACATCGAATGGGGTTTGGAATAAAGGTTTCTGTTTGCCCAGTAAGGCTTTTTTGATTGGGCTGTTTTTGGCTACCAGGTCTTCAGACCGGGAAATCGTTGAAAGGTATTCCACCCGCGGAGTTTGGGGGGGGATAGGCCAGACGTAACGAGGTTGGGGTGGGGGAGAGGTGCAGCCTGATATGGAAAGAAAACAGATGAAAAGGATCAGGGCAGCAAGCAGCTTGAATGGACGAATCAGTTCTGTACGCTGGCCATGACAGGTCGCCATTTCCCCCCTCCTGCGGTCTGGTTGTCCGGTGGCGCTTGTACAAAAAGAAAGGACAAATGTGCCGGTAAGGAACTAACAGGCTCCGGGTCGAAAGGTCAAGGGGGAAAAGGTAGGGGAAGAGAGGCGGTGAAAGGATGAGCCGAGAAGGGCCCCAACGTTTGGGTCGGGGCCCCGCTTGGCATGGTTACTTTTTGCTCTTTTTGCGTCCGCCTTTTTTGGCGGCGCGGGCCTTGGCGAGGTTTTCGGCGAGGCC
>RFGJ01000241.1 GCA_003696665.1 Gammaproteobacteria bacterium
CTCTCGGATTGGGAACTTGTACTGTATGGCAGTCCGGACGATGGTGCGCGGCATTTGCTTGAGCACTTTGACGAGATGTCGAACGATGACAAATTTATCACTAGCCTTCGTTTGAGGCTTTGTGTCGCGCTCAACGACTACCATCGGTTCACTGAAGAAGAATTGGCCACCTACAAAGGCAGTTTTTTCGCGAAAATGACCAAACGGGAGTTGGCTTTTTGTCGAGGCGTGGGTCGAAAGCATTATGCTAGAAGGCTAGACGAGATCTTTTCGAAAGATGCGCAGCTCGGACAGAAGGTACGGTCGCTGACCGCCCAGATATACTATCAAGCGCTCTGGAGCAAAGAAAGCACACAGAAGGATATTGAACGCTTTTACCAGATTGCCGCCCAGGCCAAGCGACCAGAAGATTTCTCGGCTATCGCCAGTAATTATATGCGATATAGAAATCGATTGAACGTGGGAATAGATGACAAGATGCTGGCCGCGTTTTTTGTGGCGGCGGCTGAGCATGACCGGATTGACATGGCCGATGTTTGGAACCTTCCTGATATTTGCTGGGCTTTTAAGAAAACCTTTAAATTGTGCAGAGAAAACACCAATTTTTATCCGGACATTGTGACGCATTTGGTGCCAGATCCCCGTGAGCGTCTTGAGGTGTATCAGACCGCGGAACAGATGGTGGAGCAAGTGGTGTATGGGCCGGGACTCACGCTGCCGCCGGATTTGTTTGTTGTGCCCGACGAGGCGTCCTCGTCTTCGGATCATGATGCGAGACAGACCAGCGGGACAGGCGAGTGAATAATTGAATGTCGCGCGCGAAAGTGCCACCGCCGGTGATGCCTCTGCCGGTAGAATTACTGGTTTTGATGGCGTACGTTGCCTGATGCATCTACCACTGTGGTGTGGATCTGAATGCCGCGCCGAACACTTTGTGTGACGATGCAAAAATCTTCGAATTGGGACAGTGCCCGATCAAGGTGCGGCAGGGACTCAATGCCTTCTGGCAGCTGGATGCGGACATGCATTTCGGGGATTCGC
>RFGJ01000242.1 GCA_003696665.1 Gammaproteobacteria bacterium
CAACGGCCGCCATTTGCGCTGCCAATTGCTCAGTTTCTCGTAAGTCAGCGATTTGATAACAACGTGACCCTTCGTCCATTTATCACTCCCATAAATAGTGCGGCACATGCGCCAGCACATCCGTGGCCACCAGACCATTGTGCCATGTTTCTGCTGCCTGCATACCACTCAAGCCGTGTGCCATGACGCCCAATAGGGCCGCATGCATCGGTGGATGACTTTGCGCCAAAATGGCGCCAATCATGCCAGCCAACATATCACCCATGCCCGCGACAGCCATCGCAGGACAGCCGTAGGAAGAGACATTGGTACATTTTCCATCGCTGACAAGCGTGCCACATCCTTTCAATACCGCCACACATGCGTATTGCCGCGCCAGAGTTTCCACCGCCCAGTAGCGATCGGCTTGAATATCCGACACATCACATTTCAGTAATTGTGCTGCCTCGCCCGGATGGGGCGTGATAATACATGGGCGGTCTTGGCCGGTGATTCGTTCAAGCCATAGCAAGCCATCGGCATCGACAATCAAAGGGCCATCAAATTGCTCCACCTGCGCCGCCCAAGCCTTTGCCCAGTCTCCTCGTCCAAGGCCCGGCCCAAACACAATAACGTCATGCTGCTTCAGCAATGTCGCTGTCTTGGCATCCGTTGGCGAACGCGTTTGTACCATGAGTTCAGGACAACGCGCCAAAGCGGCCGAAACATGTGCAGCATGAGTCCACCATGTGACTTTTCCTGCGCCACTGCGAAGCGCGGCCTGAGCCGCCATCAGACCGGCGCCCCCCATGCCGACATCGCCCCCAATCACACCGACATGGCCGAAACTACCCTTGTGGCTATTCAGATGGCGCGATTGCAAACGCCAATCCGACGAAAGAAATCGTAACCAACGAATCACTTGTTGTGGTGTCCGGGGCACCGACAGCTCCAAAGAGGTCAGCCATAGCCGACCACAATGCTCTGGTCCATCTGCCGTGACCAGACCGGGCTTAACGGCAATCATGGTCAGGGTCTCAGTCGCAAACACCGCTTCACCAACTGGTACCCCTCGATCCGCATCCAACCCAGACGGGACATCAATCGAGGCAATCGGGCACTTTGCCGAGTTCATGGCACGAATCACACGCAAAGCTTCTTCCCTAGCGGGTGGTGTAACGCCACTGCCCAAGAAGGCATCCACGACAAGATCCACACCATGCCAGTCAACCTGGTCAAACGTCACCACTTTTGGATGTGATTCGGATAGCCTCTGCCACGCCAATCGAGCATCAGCTTTCAATTTGTTTTGCCAGGTGTTCGGGCCTGTCTCACCGATCGCAATGGTGACAGACAGGCCAGCGTTCACGGCATGATGTGCAATCACCAAACCGTCGCCACCATTATTGCCCGTCCCAACAACCACCAGCCATTGCCTTGCCCGAGGCCAGCGCGCACGCAGCCATGCAAATGCTGTCTTACCTGCCCGTGTCATCAAGGAAAAGGTTGGGCAGCCCATCCGTTCGCACTCTCTGCGCTCAAAATCTCTTATTGCCTCAGCCGTTAACAAAGGTTGATCACGGCTGGTTTGATACACATCTATCCAATCCATCACGCACCCACATTCGCTACAAACTCAAGTGCATATTCGCAAGCCTGTGTCTGGAGCAAATCCATCCCTATCCCAGAACTCTTTAATGGCCTAAAATCGTGATCAGCGGCTGGCAACCAGCGAATGTCCACGCTCGGATCCATGGCATAGGTTGTCACTTCCTCGCGCCGCCCAAAGGGATCTCGCTCACCCTGAACGATCAATACCGGCGCACATATCTCCCTTAGCAGTTCCAATCGCACACGCCCCGCATCG
>RFGJ01000243.1 GCA_003696665.1 Gammaproteobacteria bacterium
CCCTCCCGCCCGAGCTGCACCGCCTGGCCTACCACGCCGGTTTCGGCGAGAAAAACTCGGCTGCGGGGATGGGGTTGGTGGGGGTGATCACGACCAACTTGAATTAAACAAACAGACAAAAGCCAATATCACAATGAGACTACACTTGAAGGTTTACACGCCGGGAACCAAGATTCCATTTGACCATCAACACTTGATGGTAGGTACGATTCATAAGTGGTTGGGAGAACAGAATCCTTACCATGGCCAGCCAGCTCTTTTTTCTTTTTCAAACCTGAAAATCACTCGGGTGGCTGAGGATGGATTCATTGTCCAGGATATGACTGAGTTTTTCATCAGCAGTTGTGATAGCGAGTTACTGCGTCGATTGCTTGCAGGTATCCAAGCAGATCCAGAAATGTTTCATGGGTTACGTGTGGATGAGGTCTTTCTTTTGCCTACTCCTGATTTGTCTTCACGCGTGCTTTTTTATCCGGCGAGTCCCATACTCATCAAGCGTCGCATTGGAGATCGCATCGAACATGTGTTGTATAAGGATCCGGAGGCGGGTGCCTTCTTGAAGGAAACTTTGCTCAAAAAAATGAAACAGGCAGGACGTAGCGTTTCCGATGATTTTCAGATTCATTTTGATGCGCACTCGCCGCGGGCCAGGACTCGCCTGGTCAATTATCGAGGCATCAGCAACAGGGCCAATATCTGCCCTGTGGTCATTTTAGGCAGCAATGAAGTAAAACAGTTTGCCTGGGAGGTGGGACTCGGCAACTCTACTGGAATCGGATTTGGTGCAATCAAATAAAAATTTGACAATGAGTATGCTATACCTTGTTCGTTATACAGGGCCATTTGCCTTCATCAAACCATGGACGGCCGTGCGCGATGAAATCTGCTACAGCCAGCAGTTTCTTACCCCTTCCATGGTAGCTGGTATCGAGCGCAAGTTGTTTCCACAGCTTCTCCAA
The DNA here is from genome assembly GCA_003696665.1 of Gammaproteobacteria bacterium. Taxonomy (NCBI): domain Bacteria; kingdom Pseudomonadati; phylum Pseudomonadota; class Gammaproteobacteria; species Gammaproteobacteria bacterium. The sequence continues at coordinate 960 of RFGJ01000243.1, forward strand.
CAGCCGTGGGGCATTTACAAGATCAAAGGGCACCGGCTTGCCTACCGAGGTATCAGTGAACAACAGGAGGTCGTGCAAGCACGAGGCTGGAATGTGAGCCGCAATCGCATCGAGCGCGATCGCTCGATTCTCAAGCGCGGGGTATTGCTACATCCCACCCTATGGCTGGCATTTGATTCGGCAGACGATGCCGCAGTGGCAGCTACCCAACACATTTGCTTGGCGCGTAATGAAGACCTGCTTTTTCCGCAAGAAGTCACGGAAGCGTCCGAGGAGGAATTCAGGATTGATCCTCGGTACAGTGGTTTCGAGCTCGTTTTTGAGCAGAACAAGTTGGCATTTCCAGTTGGGTATAATCGGTTCAATAACAATGAAATGATGTATGGGTGGCTGCGTGTCGTGGGTACACCTGTGCCTTGATTTTTTGATGGTGAGTAAAACTCAATGAAATGAACTGGATATATCCGGAGATAAAGGCCAAAGGAAAGCCCGACTACACGACTTTGCACGCTCACTTGCTTCATGTGGGCGAAGCCGCTCGGCATTTCGCCCAAGCGATGGGTTTTGATCCGGAAATAGCTTACATAGGTGCCATATTGCATGACATTGGCAAGGCAAGTCCGGTTTTTCAGCAACGACTGGAGGCCAAGGAAAAGCCGCGCTTCCCATTTCGACACGAGTTGGCCTCATTGCTGTTTTTGCCCTGTTTCGATGAAAAGCTTCACGAGCCATTGATCGAAATGGTGGTGGCCCACCACAAGTCGATAAAAAACGACCCGCGCCGTAAGGGCATTCTCGACCTTGAAGAGGAACACGAAGATGTATTTGCGCTTCATGCAAAAGGATGGGACGACTGGGCTCCCAAGGCCGTGGCATTGCTTCAGGCATGTGGAGTCCCGCTCGTAGCTGCCGAAGCCCCTTCTTTGGATAGTGCAGAGGATGCTTACTACCGGGTCGTAGCATACTGCGAAAAGAAGGTAAAACAACGGGGATATGCCAAGTGGCGAGGTTTGCTCATGGCAGCCGATCACTTTGCCTCTGCATTGATCGACCAAACATCTGAATATGTGCCACGCACGTTCAGAGCGCCCGACCTGAGTTTTTACGAACGTCAACATCCACTGTACCCGCTTTCACTCATTTTGACAAACGATCCGCGACCACACACCATCGTGGTGGCACCCACGGGAGCCGGTAAAACGGATTTTTTGCTGCGTCGGTGCACTGGTCGTGTGTTCTATACATTGCCTTTTCAGGCTTCTATCAACGCGATGTATCAACGAATCAGGAACGATTTGCTGCCTTCCAACCCTGAACTCGACATCCGCATTCTGCACGGAAGCTCGAAGGTGGTCGTAGAAGGAGGTAAGCCAGTGGAACAGGTGCTTCAGCCTTTGGTGGGCTCGGCCGTGAAAGTGCTCACACCGCATCAGCTTGCAGGGGCCCTCTTCGGGGTGAACGGTTACGAAGCACTGCTACTCGATTTGCAAGGATGCGATGTCATTCTCGATGAAGTGCATACTTATACAGGTGTGTCGCAAGCCATTGTCGTGCGCATCGTGGAGCTTTTGCGCAAACTCGACTGCCGGGTACATATTGGTACCGCCACACTGCCCACCTGCCTGTATGAAGAGTTGCTGTCTCTGTTGGGATCTGAGCACACCTTTCAGGTCCGGCTGCCAGCAGACGTGTTAGAGACCTTTAACCGACATACGGTGTACAAGCCTGACCCTGAAGAGATTTGGGCTATTGTTGACCAGGCAATTGCACGACGCGAAAAGGTGCTTGTAGTTTGCAATCGCGTGCAATATGCACAGGAAATGTACGTGCAAATGCGCGAGCACTCCCCGGATGTCGATATACTGTTGTTGCACAGTCGGTTCAAGCGTTGCGATCGCACCGAAAAAGAACTTCTGCTGATGGGGATGGATGAGCAGAAGCGACCTGTGCACCGGTTCAATACGGCCGATGGACCATGTATTGTCGTTTCCACCCAGGTTGTAGAAGTGAGCCTCGATATCAGTTTTGATCTCATGATCACTGATTGTGCGCCAATTGATGCACTTATTCAGCGCTTTGGAAGGATAAACAGAAAAAGGTCTGAAAAAACGATAGGTCACTATAAGCCAGTGTATGTGCTCCCCCCGCCCGAAAGCAAGAACGATGCACTCCCTTACGATTTGGAAGTATTGGAGCGGAGTTACGAGGTGTTGCCGGACGGGGAAGTGTTGAGTGAGACCAC
>RFGJ01000244.1 GCA_003696665.1 Gammaproteobacteria bacterium
GAATATAAAGCCAAAGTGGTTGGCACTGATGCTGGCACGGATGTCGCCTTGCTCAAGATTAACGCAGACGACCTACAGCCGGTCGACATCGGTGATAGTCAGGACTTAAAAGTTGGCCAATGGGTGGTCGCGGTTGGTCAACCGTTTGGTTTTGATCATACAGTGACTGCGGGCATTGTGAGCGCCAAGAAAAGGCAAATCGGCCGGGAACAATACGTGCCTTATATTCAGACAGATGTTGCGATAAATCCGGGTAACAGTGGTGGACCACTGGTCGATCTTGATGGCCGAGTGGTCGGCATTAACTCGCAAATTTGGACACGCAGTGGCGGCTATATGGGCATTTCTTTTGCGATCCCAATTGAGGTGGCCATGCATGTGGCCGAACAGCTGAAGAAGCACGGAAAAGTTCGCCGCGGCTATTTAGGCGTCACCTACCAGGATGTGGACTACGACTTGGCTCAGTCTTTTGGCATGGATGAAGTGTACGGCGCGATCATTCCGGAAGTGAGTGAAGGGTCTCCTGCCGAGCGCGGTGGCTTGAAAGCCGGTGATATCGTCTTAGAGATTAACGGACATCGGTTGGAGAGTGCGGCCGACCTGCCATTTATGATTGGTTTGACGGAGCCAGGTGAACGCATTCGGGTGAAAATTCTAAGGGATGGTAAGGAAAAGAACCTCACCATCAAAGTGGGCGAACGGCCGGATCAGGACGATGCCACGTCCAGTTCGGGGCGCCTCAGCAATCGACTCGGCCTATCCGTGGCTCCGATGCCCGAGGAAATGAAAGGCACGTACGATGAAGAAGGTGTCGTTGTCACTCGGGTCGAGAAAGGGCCAGCATTGCGAGCTGGCATTCAACGCGGTGACATTATCGTCTCCATCAACCGCGAAAAAGTGCCGACGGTAAAAAGATTCCGCGAGGTGGTCAAAAAGCTGCCTGCGGGCAAGCGTGTGCCTGTTCTGTTGGTACGTCCGGGCTTAGGTCGGCGCTTTGTGGTCATTGAGATGCCTAAGAAATAGTTGATCTGGCTTTGCATTCTCTGCGCAGAGCGAAAGGGTTTGCTGACCCTTTCGCTCGAATCGTATAGAATAGCGCCCCTGTATTTTATCGTCGCCAATCACGAGCCGATATGGTCACCCAAGACAAAATCAGAAATTTCTCCATCATTGCGCATATTGACCATGGCAAGTCGACGTTATCGGATCGGCTGATTCAGCGCTGTGGTGGGCTCACTGAACGGGAAATGCAGGAGCAGGTGCTCGACTCAATGGATATTGAACGGGAGCGAGGCATCACTATCAAAGCCCAAAGTGTCACTTTGCAATATCGTGCCGAAGATGGGGAAGTCTA
>RFGJ01000245.1 GCA_003696665.1 Gammaproteobacteria bacterium
GGCTTTTTGTGGTCCGTAGGATTTGGTGAGGTGTCGGATCTCGATGTCCATGATGACCTTCCGTTTTGTTCGATCCAAAACGAGGGGCGGACTGAGAAGCGCAAAGGATTCGATGACCGCCCTTTCGGAAAATCCGGGCCAAAATTAGAAACCTCGTCGAGCGGGGCCAAAAGAACGATGTTAAGGAACTTCAAATGTGGTGACCGTGGGCGGCACCTTACAGCCATCCTGCCTGGCAAAGCAGTGTGGGAAGGAGGTGCTTCCGGCTCGCAGGTTGTGAATCCATCGTCTATCGTCTTTTTGCAGTAGACTCAGGACTATTTTCCCAAAGCATTTCATAATGGGTATTATTTGCAATACGTCTGCATCTCTTTAAATTTGGCTTAGGCGCAAACGTGCGTGCGGCCCTCTACGCCGATTCCTTGACATGGCAGTACGAATACGTCGCACGGGACCACCTCGGCAACAGCCGCGTGCTGTTTGGCGACCGCAACGGCAGCGGACGCATCGAGTTGCAAGGCGAGCATCGGGAACAGGCTGTAGTGCGAGGCGCTCAACCCTGCACGCTCAACTCTCAACCAGAAAAAACTGCGTCCTCACTGCGTGTTCTGCGTCTGCAAACCGCGGTTTTGAAAAAAGCAACCCAGAAACCCAATCAAGTCAGATTGCTCACAAAAGGCATTCAACATGAACCACCGGGACTATAAAAATATGCGACAAAAATGAAAGGAGAGATGGTGAATGCATCGGTTTTGCTTTGTTTGTTTTTTTTGCAAACAGCCACACATTGTCAGGCTCAACCTGTTTTTAGGTTTAGTTTTGATGAGTACAGCTATTTTGTAGGAAACCAACCAATATATATTTGTGAAATAATAATTGAAAATACCGCCGACAGTGAATATGTTTTTTGGCTTGATACTGCCAATATTTCTGGTTACAGCAATAAAGATATGATAAACTCATACTTTCGTCAAAGGAAGGGGGATTTTAGTTTTTATGATTTGATGACAGAAAATTTGTTGAACAATAAACCTTCCATATTATTTGGAACATTCTTGAAAAAAATGGGAAAGCGAGAAAGATTTGTCATTAGAGTTATTGGCCATAAATCGCTCATAAATGTGTGTAAATACTTCATCAGAGATCATTTTGCTGCGGTTAAAAAGGAAGAACTCTTTCAATACTTGAAACTTACGGATGTTTTTTTTCCATGGTATGACAAACAAAGCATAGATATAAAAGTAGAGTTTTTACCTTAAAGGAATATTGAATCATCTCCTGTTTTCAATAGAGAAACAGACGACGACGAAAGAGAGGGTAACTCTGTGTTCTATCCCTCTTAAAAGTCGGACAAAGGTAGTGTCCCAAATGGTAGTAATTCCTGTTTCACCTTCAAAAATAGAGGAAGTACAGTAGCCCCCTTGTTCTCATGACTCCCCGGCAATTAGGCACAAGCGCTGCTTATAGCATCGGTGGGATGAGAATGGATAATGTTTCAGAGGGTTTGAGGCTTCGGGAAACCGAAGAACAGATGATTGAGACAGTGCCAAGCCCTGGTGTGGATACGCCGCCAATGGAGACGATGTTCAGGTGGTAATAAAGTTGCGTGACATAGCGTCGTAGCCCGAGGCGCTCAACTCTACACGCTCATCTCTCAACCAGAAAAAACTGCGTGAACCACCGGGGCTATTGTCTTCGACGCGTCGTTCAGCCTGCCAAGTCTGATTGACATCGTTTGCCCGGCCAATGGGGATTGTGCAAACCCTGCCTGCACCGTAAATTTGGCTTACACGCAAACGTGCGTGCGGCCCTCTACGCCGATTCCTTGACATGGCAATACGAATATGTGGCCCGGGACCACCTGGGCAACAGCCGCGTGCTGTTTGCCGACCGCAACGGGAGCGGACGCATCGAGCTGCAGGGCGAGCAGCCCGGCCAGCCGGACTACATCGAAATCATTCAGGAAAACCACTACTACCCGTTCGGCCTGGAAATGACCGGCCCATGGGCGCCCCCGCAGACGCAACCGGCCAACCCCTACCGCTACAA
>RFGJ01000246.1 GCA_003696665.1 Gammaproteobacteria bacterium
CCTGCCCGAGCAAAGTGGACAATTGAAAGACGCGTATAACGTCGGGAGCCCAAAGGAGTATTGTTCATCAAAACCATTATCATGACATCACTGTCATCTAGCCTAGTCCCTTTCGCCAGAATTTACCATTACGGGCGGCGCATTTTTGCCCAAAGGTATAGCCCCGAGAGACTGGTAAAGCACAAAATTAAAAAGGCGATATCCACAAGCCACAGACCGAACGCACCGAAGAATCGACCACTGTGCATGTCTTGAACGACACGCGCCCAATTTAGCCAATGGGCTCTATAGCGCTTGCGCCACAAAGTGGATGCTTCGTGTGATAGTGGATAAGTGCGCTGCCAATGCACGGGCAACGTCTCTGGCGCTTCATGCCAGTCCCACCCATCGACCGTGAAATAGCGCTTTCGGTCAACGGTTTCAACCACCAGTTCTCCCGTTTCACTACTCCCTGCTCGAGCCGGGGGGAGCTCAAGTAACGTCGCCAAATCGATTTCCTCGAGTGCCCTGCCTGTCTGGTCAAATAGCCACAAAACCGAACCGCATATGCTCCAATAGCCGTCACGCATGACACCGGCACCAAGCATGCGCCCAGTGCACTCCATCACCTGCTGCTTGGGCAACCAGAGGAGATCGTCCGTTTTAACCCAGATTAGCTCACCTGCTTTAGCCAAAACGATTTCGTCGGGCGCCTGAATGTCATACCAATCCAAGAGCCAACCCTGATTCACTGGCCGCTTGTCCAATGAAAAATCGTGAGCATGATTTAATAAAAGGCCGGTCACTATCCAATACAGCAAGACGCTCCCTGCCACAATGGCGAGGCGACGGTGCCACTCTCGGAAAAATCTCTGCCACATCAAATTAAGACGACGTCGTTTCTTCATCTAAGGCTTCGGACGTGTCACCTGATCCAGCAAAAGTGCCATTTTAGAGACTTTTATCAAGGCCTGCACGGATAATGTCGCGCCCGTGATGCCGTCAATGTGTTTGGAGAGCTGGTTGTTTTGCGTCAAATACACGCCGTAAAATTGTTTGGTGAAAAATTTATGCCGTACTTCGTCACCCCGTGACTCCCTATACTCAAGCACTCGCACATCGGTAATGACTCCGTTAGCTACGGTGATGCCAACGGTGATGTATTCTTCCTTGCCAACTTCCTTCAATGCCCACACACTGCGATTGCCTTGACGCCAATACCTCACTCTGAGCTGAGGGTACTCATGGCCAAGAATCGCTTTGACCTGTTCTGCAATCCTCCCTTCTAACCAAACAACCTTTGATTTTGGGGCAGACGCCCCAAAGACTGTCCGCGCATACTCCAACGGTGTCATATAAACCACCGCGTGCGTCACCACAGAAAACAAAAATGCGAGCGCACAGCCAGCGGCTGTGCGCTTCAAACGGGAGCATTTGACGAGTTTAGAAGGCATAACCCACACCGAGGTTCAATGCATGACCATCCAGTGCACCATCGAAACTGCTGTAGTCCGCTTTGAGCACAACATTCGGGTGCAACCAGTAATTAATACCAACATCGGTTTGCTCCTTCACCGTATCCGCTGAGTTCCCAGCCTCATTGTCCCACTCGTTGTAACGGGCGAAGACACCAAGTTTGTCTGACAAACGGTAGCTCGGCTCAATGTACCAACCGCTCTGCTCATCGCGCCCTAAGGCTTCTGCGCCAGCGCCGTCCAATGACCAAGCGGCGTACAAGGCTCGCAACTCAAACGGTCCTTTTTTATAGACGCCGTGCGCCGAAAACAGGGTGGCTTCGACGCCTTCAACGCCTTGCGTGACGTCATCTTGCCACTGCATTGTGGCCGCCAGCTCCAATCCGGCAATGCCAGTAAATTTCACACGGCCGGTAAAAGCCAAATTGTCGGCTTTCGCTTTCGCAACCTTTTGCCTTCCTTCACGAACCAAGTAGGCTTGACCACCCGTCGTCGGCACATTCAAGCCACCTGTGACCGCGAAGTCAAACTGCCAGCCTCCTTTAGGATGCAAGACAAGGCCCGCACCCCCTTCCCTCCAAGTGGTTGGTACGATGTTTTTTTCCACCGGATTGCGTTCAACACCGTAGAAAGTGTTGGGCTCGTGGGTTTCGTTCAAAATACCAACCGGCACCAAAAAGAGGCCATATTTGGCGACCGAGGTGTCGCTAAGCCGATGCGCGATGTAGGCTTGTTCTAGCTCAACTTCCCCCGGGCCATCCTCACCCACAAGTGAATGCTCGACCTCAAGTTCGGAATAAAACCGGACGCTGTCACTGAACTTATGATTGAGGAATAACACAAACCGGTGAACGTCAAGTTCATCGCCACCGTCTGTGTTGTTGTAGTGTAACTCGCCATATCCACCAATTTTAGTATTGGACTCGGTGCCTGCCTGCTTTTCGTCCAGCTTGTCCACTGCTACATTCAAACGCGCTTGAAGTGTCTCAATTTCCTTTTGCTGCTTCGCCAGCGCTTCGCGCAAATCGGCGTCGTCTTGCGCCAGAACAGGTACACTGGAAACCCCCGCTAAAATACATGCGGCCAATATAGATTTTTTCATTGATGACGCTCCTATATGTTGTTCACCCCCAAAAGGTGGGAGGTAAGATACACAAATTCAAACGCGAATGCAAACGATTCGCATTTGTTTTATCCATTGGTTTTATGGTACATCAGACTCTGAGCGACCGACCTTGATATTGGTCAAAAGGCAATAAAAAAGGGCCTAACGGCCCTTTTTTGTTCGTTCAATGAAGCTTACCGAAAGCTCACCTCCGTATTGGCTAGAATCCACACCAAGGCGGCGTACGCAGCGGTATTTTGACGGATATTCCTTGGGTCAATTTTGTCGAGCGTGTCATTTGCGGTATGGTGCCAATCAAAATAATCGGTGCCGTCTTGCTCCAAGTCGAACACAGGCATGCCTTGGCTGCGCAATGGATACATATCCGGCCCACCGCTTCCTTCATTGTCGCCAAGCTCGATTCCCAATGGTCGCAAAACGGGCATCACTTGAGCAAAAAAACCTCTGGCCTTCGGGTTGACCCGTGTTCTCAACGCATAGATCGGGCCAGCACCGAAATCTGATTCCCCGCCTATCACATGATTTTTCAAACTACCACGGTTGCGTTCCGCATAGCTGCGGGCGCCCCAAAGCCCCATTTCTTCGTTGGCAAAAAGCACAACCCTAACGCTTCTTTTGGGGCGTTTCCCACTGCTGCCAATCAAGTGAGCCGCAGCCGTCGTGATAGCAACCCCCGCGCCGTCGTCAACCGCACCCGTTCCAAGATCCCAAGAATCAAGGTGACCGCCAATAATGATAATTTTGTCCGGACGTTCCGTTCCATTGATTTGCGCGATCACATTGTGGGAAACCGCTACTTGGTCAATTTTCGGTGTCAAAGTGAGGTGCAATCGTACAGGTCGCTCGTACTTAAATACGCGAACCAACAAATCGGCGTCAGGATTAGACAAGGCGGCAGCCGGTATGGTCGGTTGCCCAGGCTTCCAGCGCGTCATGCCTGTGTGTGGCAACCGATTGCTATCGGTGCCGATAGAGCGAATGAGCAAGGCAACTGCGCCCTTTTTCAACGCCACAGCGGGTCCTTGCGAGCGTGCGGCCACAGCAGGCCCGTAACCGTGACCATCACGATGACGCTCCATTCGATGACTGATGAAGGCAATTTTGCCTTTTAATGCGCCGTCTGGTACCGCCTGAAGATCTGCCAGCGTCCGGAAATGGACGACTTCTGCGGTGATGCCTTGTTCACCAGTGCTACCAGAAAATCCGAGCGCCGTGACATGCAGTGGTTGCTGAAAAGGGGCCATCAAGCGCGCAGTTTCTTTACCACGCGTCCATTTTGGGAATCGGACTTCTTCAAGCCACACCTTATCAAAAGCCAGTTTCTTCAAACAGTTGACCGCCCATTGCACAGCTTCGGTATCTTTTGGTGAACCGGCCAAGCGAGGCCCAACTTCCGTGGTCAGCCCGCTCAGTAGGTGCCAGGCCGTATCATCACGCAATGCGCGCTCGCGCAGTTCTGTGGCTTCTTTGATGACATGTTTTGGTATCTGGTATGTCGGCGGCGCTGACAAAACGTTGGTCGCGACCACCATTGCCAAAAAAACTGCCGTGAATTTCTGCAAATACCTCATAATGATGCCCTAAAGTCTTTCGTTTTTTTGTCGTTAAGGGTTACAGGCTATACTTGATTGAAAACATTGTGCAACCCCAAATCTCAACAAATGATTTACCACCGTCCATCGAGGCACCTCAGCGAGCGCAGGCAACAATCCATTGGCCGGGCGGTATCACACAATGCGATGGCATCACGGTGCGCCCAATTGAAGGCGGACCTATCCGCAGCGGGCCGCGCTTGATATTCAGCACCCCCGTTGTTTTACAAAAAGGCCATGCGATGCCTGCAGAAGGCCGTTCTGTGACCATTTCTGAACAAGGGGTTTTGATCAAATTACACGATCCCATGCCTTTGTCCCAGCACGACAGCGTTTGGATCAAGTACCCATTGCTTGAAAAAAAATTGGGTACCCCATCAGCGCCTGTCACCTATCGTGTGGTGCGTATTGAGAAACACGCCGACTATCGACTCATCGCGCTGCAGTCCCTCGACGCCCCTTCCCTATTTCAGGAAAGACTTCGACAGTTCATTGAACAGCACAAGTTTCGCTATAAGCTCGACGTTGCCGATCAGGTGGAGTGCCTCTACACCCAGGCGCTTAGTCAATTGCATATCAAATATCATCCTGTTTTGGTCTGCCTGCAAGATGAAGGCGCACAACGGAAAGCATTACTGACCAATGCCGTCAACGCTATGCCTCCATGGCGTGTTCCAAACTTGGCTTGCCTATTTGAGCACGCGCCAAACATGCCCACCCCTTATCGACTGATCGTGTCACCGCACCAAAGCCTACTCTCGAGCGAAACGGTCGAAACCGCCTGTGAGGCACTTCATGAAATTTCTGTCCGCTTAGCCTCACAAACACGCAAAAAGTGGCTTGGCTGGCAATCAATGCAGATTGCCCTCCCGTCCCCCCAATCCGAATCACAAAGCCATCTTCCGGAAAAGGCACACGCACAGTGCGAGTTGATCCGGCTTGACCGACAACATCGACGTGCGTATCGCCGATATGCGGTAGAACTGGTGGTCGACCTTACGGTTCGTGGGCTTCGCTACCGAGGCCAATCGATCGATGTTTCGGTTGATGGTATTCGGTTGCGCTTCAACGAACCCATCACTGCCGACATTGGTGACACCGTCCGAGTCGATTTTCCTCGTCTTCAAAAGCGGTTTAAAAAATATACGCTGACGGATCAGCCGTATCGAGTGGCAGCCATCAGCAAGGACCGGATGATGCTCTCGTTAACTCGAGACCACCGATATTTCGAACACGGCGCAGCAAGATTTTTTGAAGATGCCTTACCACATAGTGCCGAACGACTTGAAGTTTTGCCCGATCACACGCTATGGGAAGCAGAAGCTGAAATGGCTGGCAAAATTCTTGGTGGCCATTTACCCGCCTGGATCTTGTTTTTTCATTTTCGCTCACACCAATGGCAACTCACTGATCTTGCTTATACTGGATCCAGCAAGGCTTGGTTTTCCATGTTTTCTGACCAACAAGACATAACGCTCAACTGGCTCCAGAACGCGTGGACTCGGAAACTTTCCACTTGCGATGAATTTTCTGGTGTGACCGATGACCTCTTCGTTTTCAATAACGATGGCGACTGGTCTGCCTATTGGCGGACGGACGACGAACGACCTCGGAATCAGAGACCTACCCGCATATTTAGAGCCTATTTTGTCCCGACCCCAAAACAAAATCTGCAACCATGGCGCCAACGCGCCCTGCCAATTCGCACCCATTCCTACCGCATGTATTCTCAACTGTTGAATCGAATCCGCGCAATTGGCGCCATTGGTTACTTATTCGACATCTCCGAAGCCGTCAGCGAGCGCGACGACGCAGCACTGACACAAACCCCAAGAGACTCAGTATAACCCACTCGATGCTACCACCGACCGTTGTTGTCACAACCACCGTCGAGCTGGGCTCATCCCAATCAGCGCTTTCCATCGGCGCTTGCGCTAGGGCAGAGTTTTCCGGCCCAACCGTCATGAAGCTCTCACCAGTATCGACATCCACCAGATCAATGAGAAAATCATAATAATCGGTGGGGTAGCCATTTTCCCATAGCCCGTCGAACTCAAACGTCACACTGTCCCCGTTGACCAATAGCACGTCTGACGAGAGCGCTTCTTGGTACCACTGACCGTCTGAGCCTCGGCTATACAAAATGGCTCGGATAGGACGACTTGCCCCAGTCCAACGCACTGAGAGATCAATATAAAACTGCCGGAAGAAACCATCGCTATCATGGTCTATGCTCAGCTGCATTCCGAGACTGCTCAGAGAAAAGCCTTCTGCATCTCCATCAGCCCATCGATCTTCAAGTGGCACGTCGTACAGATCGATATCTAACGTGCTATCAGTGCTTGCCAGCCACTCGTCGGTATTAGCGTCATACACGTCAATTGCAAGCTCGTACCAATCGGGCAAAAAGCCATCTGTTAATGTATATACCGCTTGCCAGACATCAAGCGCACTTTCTCCACGCACCCAAAAAGGCGCGCTGGTATCGAGAAGCAACCAATCTGAATTTCGAGAGCGATAGTAAATCCTCAAATAAACTTCCGTATCATAGCCAAGGCTGTCGACATCAACATCAAGTTGAAATTGCCGATAAAAGCCGTCACCATCTCTGTCGGACAACAGTCGCACATACGCATCAAACACCTCAATATGCGATGCCGATGCCACAGAATGCATAGGCCGTGGTGTCGGCTTTTGAATACGCTTGGCCGTTTTGGTTGCAATATTCTTCGCCACATTCACAGTCACCGATTTTGTCGTCCGCATCAATACAGTCTTTCGATCAAATGAGTGCTGCCCCGATTTCAATACGCCCGCGGCCTGATTGGCAGGTTGTGCGGCAAATGCCGACAGGCCTAGTCCAAAGAACAACAAAATAGCAATGCGGTTCATGTTAAGATCTCCCTCGTGTGACTCTCCTGCCCAAGATTGCCAAATGCTCAATGAACCAACACTGAATAAACAGCACCAATCAAGACAGGTACTGAGTAACCAAGTCGACATCCATCCTGATCTCTTATCGATTACAAAGCGCCATTGTGACCATCCATACCAAAAACCCATTTCGAATAGTCAGCGGATTGCCTACGAAAAGGCTCGAATGCTCTGGACTCAACAGGGCTGTCCCGACACCATTCTGGACATCGGCTGTGGCACCGGCCTCAGCACACGGTTTCTCGCCCGCTGCCATCCACATGTTTTGGTGATTGGCATTGATCCTTCGAGCCATCGATTATCAAAATCTATACATGACACGCCCAATGTGCTGTTCATTCGGGCACGTGCCGAAGAATTCTGGCTGCAAATGGCACAGGATAACTGGCGCCCCATCGGAATGACTTTCTTTTACCCCAATCCATGGCCCAAAAAGAAACACATCAAAAGGCGTTGGCATGCGCACCCGATATGGCCGCAAATCCAACGGTGGCAATGCCCAATGCTCCTAAGAACCAACTGGGAAATATATGCAAGAGAGTGGCATTTCGTCTGCGAGGCCTTGTCCGTGCCGGCAAAGTTTTCCAGGTTTCAGCCTATCCAACCGATCACTCGATTTGAAGCCAAATACCAAGCGAGCGGACATACCTTATTTCAGGTCAGCACAGATCACGAGGATATACTCAAGCTAGCCTCGACAGTCCTGTGATAAGCTCTATGCTCAGCTGACAAAAACATCAAAGCCACACCACCATGATTCGACAAATCGAGGCAACAATTCGTCATAAAACATGGCTAACCCCGGACGTACTCGAAGTGACATTTGAACTTGAAGAGAGTATGGCCTACGAAGCTGGTCAATTTATTTCGATTCATTTTGAACACGACGGGGCAGTGATTCGTCGCAGTTACAGCATTGCCAATGCCAGGTATCACAGCCCCGCGACCAGTATCACGATTGTCCTAACCATTCTCCCGGACGGTCTGGCCAGCCAGTTCCTTAAGCTTTCTGAGCCTGGCACCTCGCTTCAAATATCCGGCCCATACGGAGCCTTGACGCTACCCAAGTCATTGCCTGAGCGAGTTTTCCTCGTGGCCACCGGCACTGGCGTGGCACCATACCGCAATATGCTATCAGTATTGGAGCAGCAAGTCGCAGAGGGGCCAACCACAATTGAATTGCTCTTCGGCGTTCGTAAAAAAGGGGACGCCTTTTACGCCAATGCGTTTCGTCAATTTGCCGACCACCACTCGTGGTTTCATTTCAATCTTTGTCTATCGCGTCAAGCACCCACAGAAAAAGATGAATTCGCAGGGCATGTTCAAGATCGAATGACGCAATTGGCCCCAAACCCGGAGCACGATCTCGTTTATCTTTGTGGCAATCCCAATATGGTCGATGATGTCGCCAAACAACTTATGGACAAAGGCTTTTCACCAAGGCAAATCAAACGGGAGAAATACGTCCACAGCCGGAGATAGTGTTGGTGCACCTTGATTATTTTAGCCAATACCTTGTGATTTTTATCACGGCATTCGCCGTCGTCTGGCTATTCAGAAGACTGAACCTGCCGGCCATCGCCGGTTACCTCATCGTTGGGATCACCCAAGGCGGTATTTTCAAGTTGGTATCGCCGCATGATGCCGCAGTGCAGTACATGGGAGAACTCGGGCTGGTATTCCTGCTGTTTGCACTCGGGCTCGAGTTCTCTTGGCCCAAAGTTGTGGCACTCAAACGACAGGTGTTCGGAGTCGGTACGCTGCAAATCATGTAGACGAGTGCCATCTTTGCCACACTTCTCTATTCTGTCACCCAAGATTTCCAGCAGGCCATCATCGTATCGCTCGCACTGGCTTTTAACTCCACAGCCCTGGTCGTTCACGATCTCAAAGAATCAGGCCGATTGCACCAACCTGTCGGACTGTTGGTGGTGGGTATTTTGCTGTTTCAGGATCTGATTGCCATACCCGTCCTGGCCATCTTGCCGGAACTCGGTCAAGAAAATAACCTGCCGGTCTTGAAAATTGGCATGATGCTCGTCGAAGCCCTTATCGCGTTTGCTGGTCTGATCATCAGTGGGCGCTACTTGTTGCCGAAACTGTTAAACGAGCTAGTCAGGCATCGATCTGATGAGTTGCTGATGCTTGGCATTGTCAGTATTGTTCTACTCGTCGCTGGCATCACCCACTGGGCTGGGTTGTCCCTGTCGGTTGGTGCATTTCTCGGGGGCATGATGCTTGGCGAATGCCAATATCGAATTCAAGTCGCGGCAGAAATCCGTCCATTTAGAGATTTATTGCTTGGCATATTTTTCATTTCAATTGGCGCTCAGGTCGTACCCGATGCAGTGTTCAATCATTTGGGTAATCTACTGATACTGCTCTCAACCCTCGTTGCCCTCAAACCGATTGCCATCATATTGGCAGCGCGATGGCTCGAGACACCACTCGGAACATCGATGCAAAGCGCTTTTGCTTTGTAGCAGGTTGGTGAGTTTGGCTTGGTCGTCATCGCACTTGCCCTCAAACACCAGCTGCTAGAGACTGATGCGTCGTCAGTTGTCATTACCGCTGGTGTTCTATCCATGCTGTTATCACAACCCGTCGCCAGACTCTTGGAAAAACACCTCATGCCGTCGATTGTCGGCCATCATACCCCCCCACCTGCGCCAACCGAACTCGTCGAACAGCAGGCACAAGCCATGGAAAACCATGTCATTATTTGTGGCTTCGGTCGTGTGGGGCAAATCATTTATCGCTTGATGAAGCAAGCAGGCTATCCGGTCATCGCCATTGATAACGACGCCACCCGCGTGCAGGAAGCAATTTCCGGCGGCGAATCGATTGTCTATGGCAGTGCCACAAGTCGCGATATTCTCAAAGTGGTGGGTATAGAACGAGCACGCATGCTGGCCGTCAGCTTCAATCACGTTCAGGACGCCATGACCATCATTACCGAAGCGCGTGCACTCAACCCGCCTATCATCATCCTCTGCCGAACTGGCGACGATACGCATCTTGACGAGCTCCTTCGCGCTGGCGCCACCGAAGTGATCCCGGAAACCTTAGAGAGTGCCATGATGCTCGTTGCTCACGCACTGACGCTCAGCGGCGAGCCGCTGGCCAAGGTGCTGCGCCGACTTCAAGAAACGCGCGACAACCGATATGGCTTGCTGCATGGCTTTTATCACGGTGCGTACTCCGATCCTGACGCAGAGTTCACGCGCGCCCTACAAAAACTTCATGCCGTCACTATAACCGAGAACTCACGTGCCTCCGGCTGCGCATTGGACACATCAAAACTCAGCTAAAAGACGTCGAGATTCTGCCGATTCAGCGCCCCGGCCAGTTACCCCTCCGTCCCCTACCTGATATTGTTCTTCAGCCCGGGGCCACAATCATTCTCCGTGGCAGTGCAGAAGCGATTGAGGATGCCATCAATCGACTCAAAGTGGTCGGATAAACTTCGTGAGATTCGCTCAACACTGATCTTACGGCTACAATTCTGTGGTAATACGGCTTAATTTTTGTTGACTTTGGCCGATGTAGAAGAAATAAGACTAAAGCATCTTAACCGGTATAGAGGAAAA
>RFGJ01000247.1 GCA_003696665.1 Gammaproteobacteria bacterium
AAGAAGCCTTTTTCGGGGACGTAGCCGTCCCGACTCTTGACCATCCCGATGGTGCCGCCAGTGTAGGCGATATAAATGCGCTTTTTCGTCATAACAGCAAATAGGGCCACAAATGTGTGGCCCTATTATAGGCAGGTTGTTGATGACTATGCTATCACGGCTCTAATGTGCATAGACAGTCGACGTAGATACCGCGCGGATCATTCATGCGCGACAGGCGATCGAGGACAGGCTTGAAGGTGGTGACCATTTGTCGACCAAACTGGCTGTCAAGGAGCGGAACCGAAACGGTTGGCCAGCCGACTTTGGCAAATAGTTTGTTCAGCAATTCATCAAATGGCTCGTGTTCACGCTTTATCTCGATGACCTCGTAATCGTCTTCAATGTTTGCCAGCTTGGCAGCCGACTCGATCGCCTTATCCAGTCCACCCAGTTCGTCGACCAGCCCAAGTTTTTTGGCATCCACACCAATCCAAACGCGACCCTGTGCAATCTTGTCCACTTGTGCCTTGGTCATGCCGCGTCCCTTAGCCACGACCTCGAGAAAACGGTCGTAACCGTGGTAAATGGCTTGCTGGAACATCTCGGCAAATTGGGGATCCATGCCACTCATTGGGTCATAGGGATTGGTCAACGGGGTTGTCCCGACGCCATCACGATGAATTCCAATTTTCTGCATTGGCTTTTCGAAAGTCGGCAACATGCCAAATATGCCGATCGATCCCGTGATGGTGGTGGGTTGGGCCCAGATTTGATCGGCATTGGCGGATATCCAATAGCCGCCTGAGGCAGCATAAGTGCTCATGGAAACAACCACTTTCTTGCCAGCTTTTTGCGCAGCCAAAATTTCCCGGCGGATAACCTCTGAAGCGTAGGCACTGCCCCCGGGGCTGTCGACGCGCATAACAATTGCTTTGACTTTGTCATTAAGCCGTGCTTTGCGGATGAGTCGAGCCAACGTGTCACCACCAATGCGGCCCTCTGGTTGTTCTCCATCCATGATTGGGCCGACGGCATGAATCAGGGCAATTTGGTTGGGATGCTCCTGCTTTTTCGGAATGACGGGACGAATTTCCTTAAGATATTGGTAAAAACTCACCTTTCGGAATGTTTTGCCGTTATCTGCCGCTCCAACTTTGCTCTTCATGTAATCATTGAATGCAATATCATCTTTGGTCCCATCAACCAATCTGCTTTCCACGGCCAGTTTTGTGAAATCACCACCGAGTGTTTTGAGTCGCTGTGGCATTTCAAGCACATAGTTTTCAATGTCTTCTGGCGTCAGTCCGCGTGCCTTAGCGACATCTTGCTTGTACGCATCCCATAGCACGGAGAGCCAGCGCATATTGGCCTCTTTTGCCGCTTCGGACATATTGTCGCGAATAAAAGGCTCGACCGCGGACTTATACGTGCCGACTTTGAATACGTGATACTTAACGCCGATATTATCGAGTAAGCTTTTGAAATAGGTCCGATAACGGCCATAGCCCGTAATCATCACACCACCTTCAGGATCTGTGTAAATCTCATCGGCGTAGGCAGCGAGGTAGTATCGGTTTTGATCGTAAAAAACGGCTTTCGCGATCACCGGTTTGCCTGATGCCTTAAACTTTTCGATGGCGTGACCAATGGTTTGCAGCTTATTCAGCCCTGCGCCCTGTAATGCATCGAGATCAAGCACAAGAGCGGAGATTCGTTTGTCGCTGGCGGCATTTCTGAGCACATCCAAGATGTCCTGTAAGGCAGTTTCTGGTCTTTCCTCGCGTCCTCCAGATGCTTCTTCCATCAATTTGTCGATCGGTGGTCGATAGGTCTTTTGATCAACAATGATGCCGTGAGGCTTAAGCACCAGTGCTGAGCCTTTTTCGATGGTAAAAGACTTATCTTCTTTTAACGCGACAGCGAAAAGCGCAATTACAATCACCAGAAAAAGTATGTTTGCCACGGCCCTGCGACTTTGATCAAGAAATCGCCAGAACCCACATAGGATTCTGAGAAAAATATTTCTGGGCTTGTTCGTTTCCATGGTGTTTCCTCCACTGGACATTGACCGTTGCTCGACAATTGATGACGCATTAACATGCCTAAAGGTTGAGCAGGAATCAATCGAACTTTGTAATAAAGTTTTACAAGACGCTGCCTATTGGCCAGACCTCGGATCTCTATTACACTTCTGACATCGCCAAACAAAAGGAAAAACACAATGGTCGCGTATCCTCACTTGCTTGCGCCTTTGGATTTGGGGTTCACCACATTGAAAAACCGAGTGGTGATGGGATCGATGCATACAGGCCTCGAAGAAGAACGCGGTGGCTGCAAGAAAATGGCGGCATTTTATGCCGAACGCGCGCGCGGTGGTGTGGCACTGATGGTGACGGGTGGCATTGCGCCTGATTTTTGTGGTCGTCTGACGCCATTTGGCAGCCAACTTTCGAACAAGTGGGCGGCACGCAAGCACCGCATCGTCACAGATGCAGTGCACGAAGCCGGTGGCAAGATAGCGATGCAGATCTTGCATGCTGGACGATACGCCTATCACCCCTTCGCAGTGGCCCCCAGTGCCATAAAGGCGCCTATAACCCCATTCAAGCCGCGTGCAATGAGCGAACGTCGTATCCGAAAGACAATCGACCATTTCGTCCGTTGTGCCGAACTTGCCAGGTGGGCTGGCTATGACGGCGTCGAAATCATGGGGTCTGAGGGGTACCTTATCAACCAATTTTTGGTCAAGCGTACGAACAAACGTACGGATGCGTGGGGTGGCGCTTATGAAAATCGGATGCGCTTTGCCGTAGAAATTGTCCGTCGTACTCGTGAAACGGTTGGGCCAGATTTTATTATCATTTATCGCCTATCGATGCTGGACTTGGTTGAGGACGGTTCGACATGGGACGAGGTGGTGATGCTGGCGAAGGCCATTGAGGCCGCTGGTGCGACATTGATTAATACTGGCATTGGCTGGCACGAGGCGCGCATTCCAACCATTGCCACGAGTGTCCCAAGGGCGGCTTTCACGTGGGTGACGCGTCGGTTGAAGCCTGAAGTCAATATTCCGGTGATCACAACCAATCGGATTAATACGCCGGAAATCGCGGAAAGGATTTTGGCCAATGGCGATGCCGATATGGTTTCGATGGCGCGGCCGTTGCTGGCTGACCCGAACTTTGTGAAAAAAGCGGCAGAAAATAAAGCGCATCTTATCAATACCTGTATTGCGTGTAATCAAGCGTGTCTTGACCATGTGTTCCAGAACAAACGGGCGACTTGTCTGGTCAACCCTAGAGCGTGTTATGAAACTGAGTTAGTCATCAAAAAGACAGACAATCCGAAAAAAATTGCGGTG
>RFGJ01000248.1 GCA_003696665.1 Gammaproteobacteria bacterium
CCATTCCTCTGCGACAGCCATTCAGTGTGACCAGAAAACGCAATGCCCGCATCATTGATCACGCCCTTATGGACAGGACCGGTGACCATCCCATCCAGCTCGCCAGATCGACACCCCTCGTGTGCATTTTGTAACAGGGTGAGCACATGCTCGACGTTATCTGTGCTCAACACCCCTGGTTGTACCTTGGCCACAACAGGCCGATGCACGACGGTCACTCGCCCAGCCTGATGCGCGTCTGTCGCTGACAGCGCCGACCGAAGGTCCGCAAACACCTGGAATTCCACCGATTTATTCAATAGCACCGCTCGCTGGTGAAGCACATCGGCGTCGCCAAAGACGATCAGTCGTGCCGGCCAATTCCGCTCAAGTGCCGCCAGAACAACATCAGGACCGATGCCAGCTGGCTCTCCAACAGTGATACCAAGCGTGATCACGCCGCCTCATCCAAGATCTTGACGTAAGCCTCGGCACGCAGTTGACGCAACCAAGTTTCTGCTGCCTCTTCAAATTTTCTCTGGAAAAGAATTCTTCGCGCCCGCTCCCGTTTGGCTTCTTCGGTTTGGTCGCTGGTCCGCCAACCTTCCACGCGCACAATGTGCCAACCGAACCGGCTGCGGAAAGGCATAGAAATTTCGCCTTCTTTCAATTGCTTAACAACTTCTTTAAATTCCGGAGTGTACACATCTGGGGATGCCCATCCCAAATCACCGCCCTCACTGGCGCTGCCGAGGTCTTCTGAATATTGCTTCGCCAGCGTCGCGAAGTCTGCGCCGTTGAGTACTTTTTCGCGAATTTCCATCAGTTTTTGACGGGCCTGTTCGTCTGAAAGTATTTTTGATGGCTTCAGCAAGATATGCCGTGCCCGAACTTCCCGCACCAGCTTTTGCTCCTCACCACCTTTTTTGTCCAATAGTTTAAGGATGTGCAAACCGCTGCCAGAACGCACCGGATCGGCCACTTCACCCACCTTGAGGCGTTTGGCAATCGGAACAAACAGGGTTGGCAACTGATTGGCGGTTCGCCACCCCATATCGCCCCCTTGCAACGCATCCTGACCGTCCGAATAGGCAACCGCCAAACGCGCAAAATCAGCCCCTGCGCGCAATTGTTTGACCAAGTCCGCCGCCTTTTGCCGAGCCGCTGCGATATCCTCGGGTGTTGCCGTCTCGGGGATAGCCACTAGGATATGGCCCAGCCGGTACTGCACCCGATTCGCCCCTTGTGCGTCCATCAGCTTGACCATATCATCCACTTCGCGTTCGCTGATAAACACTCGCCGTCCGACGAATCCTTGACGGATACGAGAAATCATAATTTCTTTTCGTAAATCTTCGCGAAACAGCGGGTAAGACTCGCCCTGCTGGGTGAGGCGCTCCTTAAATTGCGCCAACGTCATGCCATTTTTGCGTGCAATAGAGGCTATGGTGGCATTCAGCTCGGCATCGGACACGCGCACCCCGGCCCGCTCTGCCAGTTGCAACTGAATGCTGTCAAGAATCATACGTTCCAGCACCTGTTTTCTAAATTTTTTTTCGTCGGGCAATTGCACACCTTGTCGCTTTAACTGCGCTCGTACGGTTTCCAGTCGGCGCTCCAATTCGCTGTGTAAGATGACATCATCGTTCACAATGGCAATGATGCGTTCAAACACCACGGCGGTCGCATACGCCTGCCCCGACAGTCCCCACGCAAATAACCCGCCCAACAAAAACAATGCTAGTCTTTTCATATACATATCGTTTTCCATTCACCATCAATTCGAGAAAAAAGGATCTTGGTAGCCGCTGATACTCTTTTGTAGAAAACCAGTGTTGCCAAGTGAGCTTAGCCCCTTAAATACAAACTCCAAATAGAGTCCCGTGTTATAACGGCCAATCGTATTGGCCAACGGCTGCCCAAACGCATCCAAAGCGACGCTCAGATAGCGACGCTTAACCAACCTGATCGCCCAACAACAATCTTCATAAGCCACACCGGCCACCCATTCGATCGCCTGATCATTGGCCAAATCCCGATAATAGCGCCCGAGCATATGCCATTGCGGCGCCACCTGCCAGACCCCAGACAGATCGATCTGCTCCACACTACCGCCATCCACCAGCCGTCGGGTCCGATGTGCGACATTCAGCAAATGCTTATCGTCACGTCGATATTGCAACCGGAAGCTGGCGGCTTCTGTTTGTCCAGTATCCGGCCGCCACTCAATGGAGGAGCTGGCCTGCCAATGTTCATACGGAGACAACTGGGCATCAAAAAAAATAGGCGTCTCTTTTGCGTCGGTTTGGTTCACGACACTCGCTGCATCCGGAACGGATGAGACCAAATCAACCCGTGGCGACCGAAAATTCACCGCTTGACCAACGCCCCACCGGAACACTTCGCGGCCATCAGAGGCGGAATACAAACGTGAACTCACACCAACACTCAAACGATCAGCATCCCCCAAGCGGTCAATTCCAGTGTACCGGTTAGTCCGAAAAAGCCACTGATAGTTCCGTATCGGCGCCCCTGTATCGTACAACCCAATGTCCCGCTGATCTCTATAAGGCACATAGAGATAAAACAGCCGGGGCTCAAGCGTCTGTAGCCACTTATGTGAAAACAAACCGATGCGCCGCTCAAGATAAACACCAGCGTCCAGACTCACCATGGGCGTGGTGATCGTCAATTGATCCTGCTGACCTGACGGTTGGCGCTGTTCATAGTACCGCCAATCCAACATCCCGTTGAAGCGAAAGAAACCAGACAGGCCCTCTTTGGATAGCTGATAGCCAGTGCGCAAATGTATCCTATCGGCACTGGTCGCCGCATCGCGCTCAAAACGAACCGCCTCGCCGCTAATCGTCCAGTGGTCCTTCACTGGCTGATACTGGAAAGCCAACTGAGGGTAGCGGCGGTACGGATCGGTCTGAGCGTTTAACGCATCATCTGCCGACACGCGTGCAAGAAACTGCCATTCATCGTCAGCATAATCCAGCCTCCAGTCACGCCTGAGCTGTACGATACTGCTAGAATATAAATCGCGCCCCATGTCGAAGAAATAGCTGTCATCACTGACGCGATGATATTCCAGCGCCATTTTCCAGTGAGGGCCCCAACGGCTATCTTGGCGCCAGCGGAATTGGTAGCGCCGGCTGGGTGTTGGCGCCTCCGCCAACTTATCATCACCAAGATACCCAACGTCCACTTGTCCTTGCGAATGCTCACTTAAATAACGAAATTCGCTCTCCCACAGTGTTCCTCGTTCACTCATCCATCTTGGCGTCAGAGTCATGTCGTAATTCGGCGCCAAATTGAGGTAAATGGGTAATGCCAGCTCCTGTCCGTTAATGTCAGAATTTTCAAATACCGGAGCTAACAACCCGGAGGTGCGTTCATTTTTGGCCGGAAACAACAAGTAGGGCAAATAGAGTACGGGAACATCGCCAATATATAACAACATGTGCTTGGCGTGCCCGTAGCCAGTACGCGCATCAATTCCGATTTCAGCGGCTCGAATCTGCCAACTTTCGTCATCTTCCGGGCAGGTGGTATAAGCAGCATCACGTAACAGCAGACCAGATCGCACATCAATCTCGGCGTGACCCGCCTTTCCCCGGCCTGCACTCCCACGCAGCTGATACTGCGCACCATCCAGGGTCACTTTCTGTTGTCGGCTATCAGCTGTCAACTGCTCGGCATGCATCTGGACACTGTCCGATTCGAAGCGCAAATGTCCGCTCGCGCGAACCGCACCACTGGCCGCATCGATGGTGGCCTGATCGGCCAAGAACTGGCTATCCGGCAAACGCACCTCAACATTGCCCCGCGCCTCTGTTTGCTGTGCTTTGCTCACCAATTGCTCGGCGCGCACAGTCACTCCGGTCCTATTTTGTTCGGAACCACGACTGGGTGGCTGTGCCTGTGTCAACGTCGTCGGACACTGACCGGCAAGCAGAGCGCTCGGCATTGCCATCATCAGAAGCCATAGCATCGAGTGGGCGGTGCGTTTCATCAATAAATAACTATGGGTCAACTTTGTTGCCGCCAATGATAAACTATTTCACTGCAATGCTTGAGAGAAACTTGTTCATGATGACTGCTCACCTATCGCAAACCGATGCCCGACTTGGATTGCTTTGCCAATGGATTGAACAAACGCTTGGTTCCGTCACCAGAGTGTCGGCGATTTCGGGCGATGCGAGTTTTCGCCGATATTTTCGCTTTGTGCTTAACTCCGGACAGCGGGTCATTGGCGTCGATGCGCCGCCGGAATATGAAGATGTCCAGGCTTTTGTCAAAGTCCAGCAGCTACTCAAAAGCCTGGATGTGCGGGTTCCAGACCTTTACGCAGGGGATGTGATGCAGGGATTTTTAGCCCTCGAAGACCTTGGTGATGCCACATTATTTTCGGTGCTGAGCGAGGATAATGTTCATCATTGGTACGAACTCGCCTTGCGCATGGCAGCCACCATGGCAAGTGCCCGGCCCGATCAGGCACTCCCACCCTATGATGTCACACTGCTTGATAGGGAAATGCAGCTCTTCATTGATTGGTTGCTCGAACGCCATCTTGAGCTTCGACTATCCTGTCGCGAGAAAAACTGGCTGTATGACCATTTCGAGCGACTTAAGCAAATCATTGCCGTGCAGACTGTTGGCTTGGTGCATCGAGATTTTCATGCGCGCAACTTGATGGTCGTCGATCATAAGACGCTCGCCACCATTGATTTTCAAGATGCTGTTATCGGCCCCGTCACCTACGATCTGGTGTCACTTATCAAAGATTGTTATGTGCAATGGCCGCAAACGCTTCGTGACCGATGGTGTGATGCCTTCCGTGAGCAACTCAAAGCCAAGGGAGTGACTGTCCCTAGTCAAGAGGAATTTTTGTATTGGACAGACACTATGGGAATACAACGTCATCTCAAAGCAGCCGGAATTTTCGCGCGTCTTTGGCATCGTGATGGAAAACCGGGTTATTTGAAGGACATCCCTCGCACCTTAAGTTACATTGAACAAGCGGGTGCGCGCCATGACGCATGGCGAACACTCGGCGAATGGGTACAAGATGTGGTGCAACCGCGGCTGGCCGAGGTCCAGGAACAGTCATGACGCAATTGATTCGTACAGCGATGATTTTGGCCGCAGGCCTAGGAGAACGACTCAAGCCGCTGACCGATCACACCCCCAAACCACTGATGAGTGCGGGTGGCCTCACACTACTTGATTGGCACATGCTGCGCTTGCAAGCGCTCAACATTGACAGAGTCGTGATCAATATCAGTCATCTCGCCGAGCAAATTGAAACACATCTGAAAACGAAATGGGCAAACGCGCCTTTTGACATTATTGTGTCAAGAGAACCGACGCCGCTTGAAACCGCAGGCGGTATCGCCAATGCCCGACCATGGCTTGGCGACGCGCCCTTCCTCATCCTGAATGGCGACGTCTGGACCAATGCCGATCTCAATTTGGCACTCAATCGCCGCTGGCCCCAACATTCGTTTGCGCATTTGTTTTTGGTGCCGAACCCCCGCCATCATCCGGAAGGTGATTTTTTTCTTGACCAAGACGGCCGGGTATCGTGCGCACCGCCTGGTCTGCGAATAACTTACGCCGGACTTGGCGTATTTTCTCCTGCGTTGTTTGACCCTCTCGACGCGAACGCCGGCCGTCTTGGCCCGTTTTTGCGAAAATGGGCCATGGAAGGCCGTGTGACAGGCTCGCTTCTCGATGGCTGCTGGTTTGATGTCGGCACGCCAAAACGACTGCGGCAATGGCAGCGTTTCATGGAGGAAGCATCGGCATGACCGTTGTCACCGGCCGTTTTTTTCTGGCGCTGGCTGGCTGGGCGCTTTTTGATTTCTGGGGCGCTTTGTTCGGCTTTTTGTTCGGCTGGTGGCTTGACCATCACTTGCGAAAACACCTATGGACGAACAAGCGTCACCACACCGCATCACAATATTATCTGCACGCACTATTTGCCCTGATGGGGCGTCTGGCCAAAGCCGACGGCCATGTTAGCCCAGAAGAAATTCAGTGGGCATCATCGCAGATGAAAATGCTCGGCCTATCCGAGACATTGGTGGAGCAAGCCAAGCAGTGGTTTCGTGACGGCAGAGACACGAACGACCTAAGCCCCATCATTCGCATGGCAAGAAAACACCTGACACGTGCACAACGGCGCCAACTTATCCAACAACTTGCCACCCTGTTTGAGACCGTAGGCAATCATGGTACGCAGCAAGCGCTCTGGCAACACATCGCTCAGCAATTGGGGCTCTCCGTCAAACAAACCCATAAAATCTTGGCTAAGACCTTGCGCAATAGAATGTTGACAACGCTCGCGATGGCCTATCAAACGCTGGAAATATCACCGGATTGTAATGACGCTGAAGTCAAACGAGCCTACCGACGCAAAATGATGCAACTACACCCAGACCGCCACTTCGCAAGACACGCAAATGCTGAAGACCTCAGCCACACCACAGAACAAATGAAACGGGTCCAGGAAGCCTATCGAACCATACGGGAAAGTCGAACAAAACAGGCAGCAAAAAATCTTGACCCTTGAACTTTGTCAATAAAGCCTTATCTAAACAAGCGTTGTCTTCGTTGTTAACCCGCATCCAACGCGTCCTCAAAATAAAAGAATAAGGGTGACGCATACTTAGGGGAGAACCATCGTGATACAAGTCGAGCAGCTAACCAAATACTTTGGTGACTTTGTTGCAGTAGATGGCCTATCCTTTTCCGTCAAGCCAGGCGAAGTGTTGGGCTTCCTTGGTCCAAACGGCGCTGGTAAGTCTACCACCATGAAAATGATCACTGGCTATTTGGCGGCCGACAAAGGACGTGTGCTCATTAATGGTCAGGATGTCGCCGAGGCTGGTGTTCATGTCAAAAAGACATTCGGCTATCTGCCGGAAGGCGCGCCGGCATACCAGGAAATGACTGTCTTTGAATTTCTCCGCTTCGTGGCAGAAGTCAGAGACATTCCTGAGCACAGGCTGATGGAGGCCATTGATCGTGTTGTGCACCTTGTCGATTTATCGTCAGTCATCGCCCAGCCGATAGAGACTTTATCTAAAGGATACAAGCGTAGGGTTGGATTGGCGCAAGCGCTGATTCATGATCCGCAAATTCTGATTCTCGATGAACCAACGGACGGACTGGATCCCAACCAGAAACATCAGGTTCGTGAACTCATTCGCAACCTGTCTCGAGACAAAATTGTCATCATATCGACACATATTCTGGAAGAAGTCACGGCAGTCTGCACGCGGGCCTTGATCATTCGTCGCGGTAAAAAAGTGTTCGATGGCCTGCCTAGCGAACTGCTCGAACAATCCGAATACCATAACGCAGTTTCCATTGTGTTCCGGAAGCCCCCCGAGGTTTCCATCGAAACCATCGTGCAATTACCGCCAGTGCAGCGGGTCGAGTGCCCACATCCAGAGCATTGGATCGTCATTCCCAAGCCGGGCGAAACACCGCTTGCGCAAGTTCAAGCCTGGCTAGAAGCGCAAAATATGCCGGTTGCGGCCATTTATCCCGAGCCGGGTCGCCTTGATGATGTATTCCGTCGCCTGACTACGGAGGTAAGCCACCATGAGTAAGATGTGGAGCATTGCACGACGCGAATGGAACAGTTATTTCGCCACACCTTTGGCTTACGTTTTCATTGCCATTTTTCTCATGTTGTCCGCGGCGTTTACTTTTTACCTCGGCAACTTCTACGAACGTGGACAAGCTGACTTGCTGCCGTTTTTCAACTTTCACCCATGGCTCTACCTGTTTCTCGTCCCAGCGATCAGCATGCGCTCTTGGGCCGAAGAACGAAAAAGCGGCACCCTTGAGCTGCTTTTGACTTTACCGCTTAAGTTACGAGACGCGGTGCTGGGTAAGTTTTTTGCCGCGTGGGGTGTGGTGGGCTTATCACTGTTGCTGACCTTCCCGATTTGGCTGACCGTGAACTATCTGGGAGACCCCGACAACGGCGCGATTTTAGCGAGCTACCTTGGCAGTTTTATCATGGCAGGAGCGTTTCTCGCCATTGGCCAAGCCATTTCGGCACTGACCAACAATCAAGTCGTTGCCTTTATTTTGACGGTTGTTGTCTGCTTGTTGCTGATACTGGCTGGCCACCCAATGGTGCTTGACGTTTTCTCTGGTTGGGCGCCTCAGTCCGTCGTTGACACCATTGCGTCATTCAGCTTTTTGGCACATTTCGATGCCATACAAAAAGGCGTCATCGACATTCGCGACCTCATTTACTTTGGGGGACTGATGGCAACCTGGCTGATTGCAACAGCCATCATCATCGATATGAAAAAGGCAGATTAACAGGAGCGCGCCATGCACAAAAAACTCAATGCAAAAATCGGGCTTGCGCTACTCACTTTTGTTTTTATCGCCACGATGGTGGTCGCCAACGTGATATTTTCAGGGTGGCGCATGGACTTCACCGAAGAGAAACTCTATACCCTTTCAGATGGCACCCGTCATTTGTTGAAAAAAATTGAAGAACCCATTGAACTGCGCTTTTACTTCTCGGACGAAGCCTCTAAAGCCGTTCCAGCGCTACGCAACTACGCCCAACAGATACGGGAAATTCTGGAAGCCTATGCCGATCTCTCTGGTGGCAGGATTCAATTGAGAGTCATTGATCCTGAGCCATTCTCGGAAGCCGAAGACGAAGCGGCTGCATTTGGCTTACAACCCATTGACGTTGGCACCGGCGAAAAAATCTATTTTGGTTTGGTTGGCATCAACTCGACGGACGGACAAGAAACCATTCCCTTGTTTAATATTGATCGGGCCGATACGTTGGAATATGACATCAGCCGGCTTATCTACAAATTGAACCAGACAAAGCCTGTTGTCGTGGGCTTGATCACCTCTCTCCCAGCCACGGGCGGTTTTTCCATCGTGCAAAGAAGGCCGACGCCCGCCTGGCTTGCCATTCAACAATTACAACAAATGTTCGAAGTCAAAACGCTCACCAAAGACATTGAGCAGGTGCCGGCCGACATCAACGTGCTCGTGCTATTGCATCCCAAAGGGCTGTCAGAAAAAGCGTTGAAGGCCATCGATCAATTCGTCACTCGAGGAGGCCGCCTTTTGGTTTTTGTTGACCCGCTTGCGGAGATGGCTCAAGCGGACCAGGCCATGATGGCGGGCCAGTTCCCCGGCAGCAAATCGTCTAATTTGCCCAAATTGTTCAAAGCTTGGGGCATCGAATTCGATGCCGAGCATGTCGTTTTAGATGCGCTCAATGGCCTTGAGATCGTCACCCAAAACAATGCCACCGTTCGCCATCCTGGCATTCTGGGACTCAAAGAAAATGCGCTCAATTCAGACGATGTCATCACGCGCGGCTTGTCAATGTTGACCTTGTCGAGCACAGGCCATTTCAAAAAACTTGACAACGCCTCTATGCAGATACAACCGTTGCTGACCTCCAGCGAGCAGGCCATGTTGGTCGACAGCACACGCATGCAAATGCTGCGCGACCCCACAACGCTCATTAAAGACTTCAAGGCAAGCGGAGAACGTTACTGGCTAGCGGTTCGACTCACGGGGACGCCACCCAGTGCCTTTGAACAGGCAACCAAGCAGGACAAGCAGAACACTCAGACATCCGCCAAGGCAAACATCATCCTTGTTGCTGACACCGATGTCTTGAGCGATCGCCTATGGGTGCAGTTCCGAAATTTCTTCGGTCAGCGCATCGCCTATCCTTGGGCTGGTAATGGCGCATTTCTGATCAACGCGGTGGAAAACCTAAGCGGCAGCGACGACTTGATCGCCATTCGTTCGCGTGCCCGTCATTTGCGGCCATTTACCACCGTCGATGCCCTCCGGGTCGCTGCAGAAGCACGCTTCCGCGATAAAGAGCGCGAATTGCAGGCACGCTTGACCGAAACCGAAAACAAGTTGTCTGAGCTGCAAAAACAAAAACCCAATGAGCAGGCACTCGTGCTGTCGCCAGAGCAAAAAGCGGCCATTGAACGGTTTGAGCAGGAGCGCCTGCGTATTCGCAAAGAGTTACGACAAGTCCAGCATCAACTTAACCAGGACATTGACCAACTGGGCAGTTGGCTCAAATTCTTGAACATCATTCTCATGCCCATTGTCCTGACACTTATGCTGGCATTGCTCATGTCCATAGTGCGTCGCCGACGCCATCACATCATGTCGCACTGACAGGAGGATTGGCATGAACAAACAAACCATTATGGGGCTTACCGTAGTTGCAGTCATCCTGTCATTGGCTGCTTACTTTGCCTATCAACCCACTCCAGAGCAATTTGCACCAAAACTTTGGCTGCCTGATCTTGCAAATAAAATTGAGCAGGTTGATACCATTGAAGTGCAGAAAAAAGGAAAAGGAGAAGTCCACCTGAATCAAAAAGACAATGGCTGGCGCGTCAAGGAAAAATACGACTATCCTGCCTCTCTCGAGAAAATCCGCGACTTGATCGGCGCATTGCAAGAGGCCGAAATCAAAGCGAAAAAAACCGCCGATCCAAACAAACACGCACGGCTCGAACTGACGGCCGAGCAAGCCACTCGCATTCGCATGCTGAGCGGGAACGATGTGCTGCTAGACGTCATGGTAGGCAAACAAGGGCCGAACTATCAGGGGCGATACGTGCGCTTAAGCGATAGCAACCAGACCTATTGGATTGATAAAAACCTGGATGTTTCGCTAGATGCAGTTCATTGGCTTGATCGAGACCTGATTAGCATTGAACCGGCCCAAGTTAAACGAGTGACTTATCAAGCTCAGGGCGCCAAGAAGCCTCTGATCGTCGAAAGGCACTCGCCGACTGATAAGCATTTTTCGGTGCGTGATTTACCCCAAGATCGAGCGCTGGCATTCGAAGGCGCCGCAGATGTCGCCGATACTGTCTTACTCGGGCTACGGCTTGAAGATGTCATGCCGCGGCCTGCCAATACACCTCAAAAGCCAGTATTCACCACCACCGTCGACACCTTTGATGGCAAACACGTGGTGATCCGTATGTTTGAACCGAAGGAAAACGAACTTTGGGCGGAATTTGATGTCAGCTTCTTGCCTGAAAATATCGTTCAAACACAAACAAGTGCACCAAGCGATAAACCGTTAGATGACCAAATGGAGAAATGGAAAAACCAAGCCAACGCATTGGCTACCCGTTTAGCCCCATGGCGCTATAAGCTGTCTAGTTATCAAAGCCAGGTGCTACGCAAAAAGCTTGAGGATTTCACCCGTGTCAAAAAGGAAGAGAAATCATCGAATGAAGGCAGCCAGGCGGCTACACCGACAAAACCTGCCAGCGCTTCACGTGACGGTTAAAAAGCACCTGACAGAAAAAGCCGCCCGGAGGCGGCTTTTTTGTTCGATATGGTGGCCGGGGGCAGAATCGAACTGCCGACACGCGGATTTTCAGTCCGCTGCTCTACCGACTGAGCTACCCGGCCACAAGTGGTGCGTATTAAAGCGATTCAGACAGATGAAGTCAAGGGGACAATAAAATTTTCTTGGCAAATGGCGGCCATTGTCAAAGAATGGCCGCCTACGCTCATGACTTTGCTTGCTTGCGGGCCGCTTTTTTACGGCGAGCATTGCCAAACGTGCCTCGCCAAATTTTTCCGCGGCGCGTACGGATATCACCTTTACCCATTGCGTTTCTCCCATCTTATGACGAGCGCTTGATTATAGCCAACATCTTGAAATTTCGCTACTTTGCCCAATCCTTCTGCTAACGTAAATTTCATTCAGGGGAGGCACCATGTTTCGACGAATTGCGTTATTTTTAGCCACAAACCTTGCCGTCATCGCACTTTTGACCACCTCGCTTCACCTAGTTGGGATTGAGCCCTATTTGCGTGCTAACGGTATTAATGTCACAGCGCTGCTCGCTTTTGCAGCAGTGTTTGGTTTTGGTGGCGCGCTCATCTCCCTTGCCATGTCTAAATGGATGGCCATACATTCAGTGGGCGCACACGTCATCGACCAACCTGCCACGCCAGCCGAGCAATGGCTCGTCTCAACCGTTCAACGCTTAGCAGAACAGGCGGATATTGGCATGCCGGATGTAGCCATCTACGAAAGTCCGGATGTCAATGCGTTTGCCACCGGGATGAACCGACATCACGCACTTGTCGCGGTGTCTACCGGATTGCTACACAATATGACGGAAGACGAAATCGAAGCGGTTTTGGCCCATGAGGTCTCTCACATTGCCAATGGTGATATGGTCACCCTGACCTTGATTCAAGGCGTGGTCAATACTTTCGTGATATTTTTGTCGCGAATCATTGGCGCCATCGTTGATAAGGCCATATTTCGCACCGAACGAGGTTATGGACCGGGTTACTTTATCACCGTCATTGTCTCCGAACTGTTGCTCGGGCTGGTGGCCACTGTTATTGTTATATGGTTTTCTCGGCAGCGTGAGTTTCGTGCAGACGCTGGTGGGGCCCGACTGGCTGGTCGTGATAAGATGATTGCCGCGCTGCAGCGATTGCAACACGTCCATGCCGATCCTCTGCCGAGCGAATTGGCAGCGTTTGGCATCGCTGGCGGCTTTGCTCGCGGCATCCGCCGCCTGTTTATGAGTCATCCGCCGCTTGAGGAACGTATTACCGCCTTGCAGCACGCAACCTATGCCTGACAAATCGGAGTGAATGTATGCCGCAACGCACCAACCCGACCCGCTTAAAAATTCGACGACCAGATGACTGGCACGTTCATCTACGCGATGGTGCGCTTTTAGATATGGTCGTCCAACATTCCGCGCGCCAGTTTGGCCGCGTTCTCGTTATGCCCAATCTCGTGCCGCCAATCCGCTCCGCTGCAGAGGCTTTAGCGTACCGTGAACGCATCCTGCGAGCCCTAGCGCCGGAGGCCCGCCTTCAACCCATGATGACACTGTACCTAACCGATGAAACCGAACCGCGGGACATCATTGATGCCAAAATGACAGGCGTCATCCCAGCGGCAAAGCTCTATCCGGCGGGGGCGACAACAAACTCACAGTTTGGTGTCACACACCTCCGACGGTTATACGGCGTCTTGGAGACCATGCAGGAACATGGTCTGGTACTGTGCGTGCATGGCGAAGTTGTCGATGACGCAATCGATATTTTCGATCGCGAAAAGGTATTCATTGACCAAGTGCTCAAGCCTCTGACTCAGGACTTCCCGGCACTCCGGATTGTGTTCGAACACATCACCACTCGTGACGCGGTCGAATTCGTTGAAAGTGCTCCCGACAATGTGGCCGCCACAATCACCCCACATCACTTGCTCTACGATCGAAATCACATGCTGGTTGGCGGCCTACGTCCTCACCTCTACTGCTTGCCGATTCTCAAGCGGTCAAATCATCGTGAGGCGCTTATCAAGGCTGCAACATCCGGCAACCCAAGGTTTTTTCTCGGCTCTGACAGCGCACCACACCCCCGCCACAAAAAAGAATCTGCCTGCGGTTGTGCCGGCATTTACAGTGCGCATGCAGCCATTGAGTTTTATGCAGAAGTCTTTGAGCAGGAAAACGCGCTCGACAAGTTGGAAGGTTTTGCCAGTGAATTTGGGGCGCGTTTTTATGGTCTGCCGCTCAATCAAGACTATATCGTACTGGAAAAGACAAGCTGGAAAATACCGGCAGCACTGCATTTTGATGAACACGTCGTCGTGCCGCTCAAGGCGGACGAATATGTGGCCTGGAAATTGGGGGACGAAATCTGAATGGGCCAGCGCCAACCATCGTGCTTGTCGGAAATGGCAGGCTTGGTGCCGCGTGGCGCTATGAGCTTAACAAGCTCGGTGTCTCCCTATCGCAATCACGGCTTGATCCGACGTATGGTCTGACTGATATTCGGGGCACCATTGACCACCTCATCGTCATCATTGCTAACCGACACAGAACGGGTCAGCCGAAATGGTCCTGGCGCTCCATCTTGAAAGGACTTGGCCAACAAGTTGAACGACGGCAGCTCACGATCACACATTTGACGCTCGTCAGCAGCACCCGCGTCTACGACGGGGTGACCTCAGGTATTGTGACTGCGGCCACGCCAGCTTGTCCTCAGTCAGAACAGGGACTTGGGCTGTTTATTGCCGAATCGCTGGCGCGCCGTATCGCAAAGTATTCGCATATCGTGCGAGCCTCCGGCCTGTACGGGCCAAACTACCCAACCTATCAAGCCATACTCAAGCGCAGCGCTGATAGACCTCGTTTTGGTGTGCACGAAACAGTAGTCAAACAAACCTTGACTGAGCTCCTAACAACGCCAATTTTCGACCATACAATCGACCTTCTTACCGACGGATTTTGTTACTACGGAGATCAACGTTACAAGGTGCCACACCACCCATTCATTGCGCAACTTGCGACACAGCACCGGATCTTGATGCGAAGCCGAGTGGTTGGCTGAAGTTTTCACCAATCTTGCCGAAACTGCCAAAGTGTTTCGTTCAGTCTCGGTTCACGTCAACTATGCTTTCATAATGATTGAGAGAACTGCCACAAGCGGAGTTGGCCATGCACCTAAAATCAACTTTCTTCACAATCCTTGCGATCATCGCGCTTGCGCTGTCAAGCGCCCATGCCGATGACTGGGACGACGAATGGGATGACGACTTCGATCGCGATGCCATCGCCAGACTCGTGGCCCCCATCGCGCTTTACCCAGATGCGATAGTGTCGCAAATCCTAGTGGCGGCTACCTACCCTCTCGAAGTGGTTGAAGCGGCTCGGTGGCTCAAAAAACACCCTCATTATCGCGGACAACGAGCGGTTGAAGCCGCCAAGGCACAAGGCTGGGATCCCAGCGTGCAGTCGCTCGTGGCCTTCCCGGAACTCCTGCAACGTATGAGCCAGAATTTACGCTGGTTGCAGCGACTGGGTGAAGCTTTCCTCACCGATGAAGCGGAAGTCCTCGCGGTTATCCAGGATTTGCGTCAGCAGGCCGATCAGGCAGGTCGCCTGGATGAGTTTGACAATATTGTCGTGGTGCGAGAGCCACGTAAGCGCATTATCGTGCTGGAGCCAAGGCGAACGGACGTGATTTATCTACCTTATTATGACCCCTACTATGTTTTCGCTGGCTGGCACTACATTGATGACCCGATCGTTTGGTATCCACCGCACCATCATTACTTTGTCCGGCCTGTCTTCTGGACCCCAGGTTTTAGACTTTCATTTGGCCTTTTTTGGACAGGGATACATTGGCACCATCATCGTGTGATCATTTGGCAAAGACCGAGGCATATCTACCGTTATCGCGACATCAGGCGCGTACGTATAGGCACCGATGTGACCGTCTGGCGGCACAATCCGCAGCATCGTCGCGGGGCAATTTATCGTAGCCACACATTGCGCACGCAATACCCGGTCCGCCGTCAGATCACAACATCATCGCGCGTCCACCCCGACCAG
>RFGJ01000249.1 GCA_003696665.1 Gammaproteobacteria bacterium
CCTTCTGTCACTGGCTCCGGTTGGGCGATCGCCCCTTCTGTCACTGGCTCCGGTTGGGCGACGGGTTCGGGTTCTGCCTCCGGCTGCAACCGGGCGATCGCCTCTTCTGTCACTGGCTCCGGTTGGGCGACGGGTTCGGGTTCTGCCTCCGGCTGCAACTGGGCGATCGCCTCCATCTCCGACCGTTCGTAAGCAATCAACTCTAGCTCCGCCTCGATGCGCCTCTCTTCAGCTTCCAGTTCAGGATCGTCGCTCAAAATCAGCGAACGCTCTAGACCCAAGATCGCATCCTGCGTCACTTCCACATGAGGCACATCCGGTGCTGGCAATGATTCCAACTCCTGAGCCTCGACATTAATCGGAACAAAATCATCAGGAAGACTCTCCATTGAAGGGAGTTCCTGCCCTACAATCTTTCGGGCGATCGACCGTGATTCGGTCGCGTACAATCCCCTATAAGACTCAAGCATGTACTTCAAGGTTTCTTCAACCCTGTCTGCGCTAACAGAGGCAAACATGGCGCTTGCGCCTGAGACAAAATCAACACCCATTTTCCCAAGCAGCTTTTCATCAAGAAAGTATTTCCCGCCCCTGCCCTTTGCCTTATCAGTCTCAAGTTGAAGCCCTCCCCCATAAGAGCAACGAACTGTTAATGCACCATCGAAAGACTTGAGAAACGCCATATTGCGAGTCTCGTCGAAAAACCGCCGAACGTGATCAATTGATGAAAGCTTCACAGGCTGCTTTTCCAGGGCTTTTTCAATGTCGAACCCCTTCGGCATCAAGATTCCCTGGCGCACATTGCCATAAGAATCTTTGAAGTTGATGAGTTTTCCCTTGAACTTCTCATAGCCACGAATCACGTTGCCTGTAAAGATTTGCCTTTCCTCACGAGCCAACCCCTGACGTATATCAAAAAGGTCATAGATGTCGTTGCCATCGTGATCAAAATTCCTCGCTTCGATTTGATACCCCTTCTCTCCACTAGGATCGATCTTCGTAAACGGGACTGTCACTTGCCGTGCAGAGTCAGCAATTTGGATCTGAAGCTTCCAGGTCGAAGGCGAAACAGGGCTGCCTTTTCCACTAGACTTATGAACGACTTTCTCGACAACACCGTAATAAACGCTCTTATCCAAAGCGTTCACGACTCTAACTGCTTGCCCCAACGGAAAGGCCTCTAGATTGCTGATGACGGTTGTCTGCTGGCGACCTACTCGCTGCGACATATCAGCAACTTTTGTACTTACCTCTTCCTCCAGGCTTGCGCGAATTTTTGACAACTCAGCTTCCAGATCAATCTGTTTTGTTGGATCTCCGCCTTCCTCGGATTCTTGAAGTTTGCCAATCTTCTTCTGGAGCCGCTTGCGCTCGCGCTCCATCTGACG
Organism: Gammaproteobacteria bacterium; assembly: GCA_003696665.1. Classification (NCBI taxonomy): domain Bacteria; kingdom Pseudomonadati; phylum Pseudomonadota; class Gammaproteobacteria; species Gammaproteobacteria bacterium. The sequence goes on from RFGJ01000249.1 coordinate 1,389, forward strand.
CTCAACCCAACGAGCTTGACCATCTCGATAGTCTTTTAGAAATTCAGAGGTTTTTCCCCTAACATCATCACGCAACAAGGCCAGCGCAAACCTGGACTCTCTTGCTAAATCATCAGGTCGATGATCGAAAAGATCTTCAACCAACGGCATCTCAAGTTCTTTGCGAAGTCGATTGACAACCTCTAGCTGAGTTAGCGGTTTTCGGAGGGATTTCGCATCAACAACTTCTAGATAGACAGCACCTCCCATCGGACTGTCAATACCCTGTTTTGGAGGCAACACCTCCATCCTGGCAATCGTTTTGGCATCCAAGTCCAGCGTTTCCGCTTTCAAAATATTGTTGCCAAGTGCGGATTCTCGCTCTACGAGTTCCTTGTACTCAGTAATAATCAAGTCGTAAAGTTCCTCCTGCTCCTTGAGTGGCAGCAGCGGAATCCTCCCCGTAACCTTGGCGATCGCATTCTCAACTACAAAAACCTCGCCATCACGATTCTGTTTCAATCCCTCTTTCAAGGGATATCCAAGCCGCGCATTCAAATCTTCTCGCTCAAACAGCAATTCGCAGATCACTCGATCGCCATATTCATTCATGAAGTCAACTGAATCGGCGAGGTTGAATCCGCTATCCGGCGCAGCCGAAGTGTTGGCATTCAGAGATGCCAGCTTCTTCATCAAAATCGCTGTAGGTCGTCGCTCGGCGGGGATATTTGCCGCAGCCAGTGTGAACCTTGGTAGAACAACCTGTCCCGTGCGGTGAACCCGCCCTAGCATCTGCATGAACAGGTTAATATCTGCCTCCGGCTGTGCGATGATCATGTGTCGCGGGCGCTGATCCACAAACCGCTCCGAAGCATGAATGCTTAGACCTGTAGACCCTGAACGATTCAGAATAATTGCGTCCAGGTCGCCACTGTTAAAGCCATCAACAACCTCCCGCTTCGCGTTAGGATTTCGTTCCTTGTCTCCCCTGACTTGGTAGAGCAGCCGACCGTCATCGGTGTACTCAACTCGGTCTGACCGTCCAGTTATCTCCCCAGTAGAATAATTTTCCTGTTCTAGGCGATGACGAATGTAGTCAATAGGAGAGATGGGCATTCCGTCCCAATTGGTTGTATTAATCAATTCCTCAATCTCTCGGTAAAGCTCCGCCGCATCATCTCCGAGTTCCTCATCCGTTAGAGGTCGTCGCTCCGGTTTCTCAGCAAAAGCAGTCCTAATCGTGACATCCCGACTCCGCTCCAGATATCGACGAATGACATCCCCGAAGGAAATGGGGATTTCCTCTCCTACCTCAACCCCCTGTTCATCCGCCTCCCTGCCGATGAGAGAACCCATTGTGTTAGACAGAGCGATTACAGGCTTTTCTCCGTTTCGCAAGGCTTGCAATGCCTCCTGAACAACGGACTCAGCTTTGAGGGCAAGCAACGCCTGTCCTATGAGGTTGTGCATGATGCTAGTGAAGTTTGCACTTTGCGCCCCGGCATTCCCCGTCGAGCCGTCTTGCTTGAGGCGTGAGCCAGTACTCTTGGCCTCCAAGTCGAGAGCCTTAACCCCTTCAGCCTTCAGTTCGTCAAATTGCATGATCATTTGAAGTAGCTCAGATAGCCTCTCTGCCGTTGGGAGACCCACTTCAACCGATCGCGCATCAAATCGAACTCCCTCATAGCTCCGCTCCCTGCGAATATACTGCCCAGAGCGAGTTAGCGACGAGGCCAGCATTTGCTGAAGAGGCACGCCACCAGACTTCACCATGTCCACGAAGCTTGATGAATCATCCAGGGCATGACGCATTTCTGTTCGCTCGGAGTAGAGCGTCATCGTGTACGGGTTCTTGGCATAAGTGGCAGAGGAAAACACCACTCCACCAGCAGTACGAACCAGGAAGCGAGTAAAATCAGCCCGATTCATCAGCGCCCTGTCCGAATCGAACATCTGTTGTTCTGTGCCGCCCGCATTGTGACTTTCGTCGAAAATAAACAGCGCGTTAGGCGCAATTGAGGACAGGAACTCTCTACGGTCAGTAGTCTTTCCTCTGACCGTTTGCAACTGACTGTAGGTCGTGAAAACGATGCTATAATCCTCTCCTAGTCCACCTGTCATTCCAACTTGACGTGCAACTTCTCTCATCAAGTTTCCATGTTTTTTCGCATCCTTGTTTGTCCTGAAAATCGTGCCGTCTGGCAGCCTCAATTCAAACCCAGTGTTTGTGAATAGAGGTCTGATATCGTTCACTCCAACATCTCTTAGATCTTGGATAAATGCGCTATACAGTGCAGAATCATATGTGCAAAAAACGAGTGTTTTAACATTGCCCCCCAGATTCACATTGCCTTTCATGAAGGCTTTCGCAATTGTGGCAAGCTGGATTCCTTTACCAATTCCGGTTTGGTCGCCCAAAATGAACGCATCACCCCGTTCAAGATTGCTAATAGCAAGCGAAACTGCGTCCACCTGTTCAGCCATAAGCTGAACATTCATGTCGCTCAGTCCAGCCTTGGCATCGATAAACCTATCCAATGACCCAACTTGCTTTTCAAGTTTGGATAATGAAGCTTTAACCGGAGTTGCCATGTTCACAGGCAAAAGCGTCCCACCAGTCCGCATCTTGCTTTGAGGAGAATAAGGAACCTGAGATTTCATCGCCTCGACTGCCGCCGACTCTTCCGCCATCGCTACACCTACCTGCTGAATAGAAGATTGTTGTGAAACTTGTTGCAAAACAGAACCTAATCGTGATCGGGCCCTATCGTCACCACCTTCATCGATATCAACCACTCTTCCAGAGACGTTTCTAGGATCAACTCTCGAACTCCCTCCGCCTCCTCCGCCTCCAAGGGAATCAGAGGGAAATTGAATAGATCCCTCGGTGGATACTCTCTCATCCCCAGGGAGTCCAGGGCCTCGTGAAAGTCTGAGAAATCTTGAACCATTACGCCCGCCCACTGCATCGGACTGTCCTCCAGGTAGAGATTCCCCATCCTTAAGAAGCTGTTGGTGATCGCCTCGATCTCCCGGAGAACCTGCTCTTTCGGGGTCTTTGCCAGTTCCTCCAGTTCCTCGTCCCACACCTCGTCCCACACCTCCTCCAACTCCTTGATCCGCTCGTCGATCATCCACTCCAGCCGGAGTGCCAGCAGATTCAGGTATTCGTTCATCGTGCTGATCGACCCCTGGCTGTCGGGCAGCAGCACGGCCGTTAGCTGCCTCGTCCAACTCTCCCTCGTAGCCCACGCCCTGCTTCTTTCTGGATATGGAACGTACTGCATTTGGCAATATCTCCCGTTTTAGGTCTTCAAATGAGCGGTAAACCTTGGGCAACCGGGCCGCAGGGAGTTCCAACTTAGAACGACCTCGACCATCAATTACCACCACGTCCACTGGGTACGTCGTGCCCTGTCGGGCGTACAAATCCCCAGACAGTGTGAAGTGCTGGGTGACGTTGTAGTTCTGGTAAAGACTAAGCCAGAAACGTACTGTCATCAGCCCGTTGTAGCTTTCTGATGAAGCTTTTTCATTGCCCATCTTCTGAGCCATCGGCGCACCCAGAATCAAAACCGCCCGGCCGTCGTCCTTCATTGACTGGAGGGCGTGAAGGGCGATCGCATGGTCAATCTGTGACGTGGTGTACGCCGGAGTGTTGCTACCACCTTGAACAGTCCATGAGCGATTTTTCAACTCACCGTTATCTTGCCGTTGCCGCACAGACCCAAATGGCGGGTTCATGACGACGACATCCACCTGTTCCGGGGGAAGGTAAATAGAACCATCTGATTGAGCAACCTGATAGCCTCTCGCCTTTAACTCCTCGACTCGATCCGGATTGATCTCGTTGGCATACACCGTGCCTGGAGTAGCTTCAATCAGAAGCGCTCCGTGCCCCGCCGCAGGCTCGTAGACACTCTGCCCTGGCTGAATGCCCGCCAAAACAGAGGCAAGATAAGCAATGGGGATAGGAGTGCTGTAAGCCTGATTTTTAATGCTGGTGCTTGTGCGAGTGGATAGATTAGGCTGGCGGCTGTATATATCCACCAAGAGATCGAAGGCTTCATGAGTCGTTTCGGCGGACTCCAGGACGACCAAGGCTGCACGGACGACACCGCGCTCGATCGCCTCCTCAACCTCTTTTGCCAAAACGTTGCCCGACCGAATTCCGTCCCCGCCAAACCCGCCAATCTGCTCAACAAATTTTCGCGCCTGAACGATCGAGTCAAACTTCCCACCTTCAATAAGATGGGCGGCAACAGCATCGACAATTTCTTGGGTCTTCTGGATGTCCATTTTCTAGCTAAACAGCAACAGGCGAGACAGATGAAATTCTCTCCATCTCTGCAACCATTAAGTTGATAACTGGTGTCCCTCTCTCTAAGCGGTAGACCACCCTTTTGTCCCAGTGAATTTCCAAGATTTCCGGTATCCCAGAAACAGGCTCATTCAACTCAATACACCCATCCACGACTCGCACCAACTCAACGCCATCATGAAAAATCTGCACCAAGCAAGGCTCTGAAAAGCTAGCGCTCTGAATATTCCCCTTATCCTGAGACATAACTGATACCCACCAACTGCTAAGCAAAATCCTCCGTGACCCAACGAACCTAACCAACACGAAACCTAACGCTGAGATGCAACCGATTCTTTCTTCTGAGATGCTTTCGCCCTTGCCGCCGAATGAGCCTTTGCAAAGGCCTTCCCGGCATTGATTAGGGACTGTACATCTGGTTCCTCTAATCGGCTCCTGACGGCTTGACCAATCTGCTCAAACACCTTTTCTGGCTGCCGATCCGGTTCATTCTTGAAAACCTGTATCGCTCCAGAATCCCGCTCAGACACAAACTTAAAGCGCTCTCCAGTGAAGACCTTTCCCTTGACAGTCTCCACGGCTGCATTCGTTTTCAACATCATTTGAGCAACAGCGGATACCTGCCGCTGCTTGAAAGCCTCAAGTCGCTGCCTTGTACCCGCTGGAGCTAGATTGCCCAGCGCCGTTGTCAACTGCTGAAGCCCCTCCCCGGTCGCGCCAGCCAAGGCAGCCATGCGATCGCGGGTCAATTCACCGCCAGCCCGTACAAAACTAACTTGATCTGCAAAGCTCATTCTGCCTTGCACATCTTTTGGGCCAGTCAACCTGTCGTACTTGAAAGACAAAATCTCCTGCCCGTTACGATCCTCAACGTGATATTGATTCAGCCCTTTGACCCTAACCGTGAACTCCTCAGCCCTGTAAACAAACTGATTATTGGCATCGACCTCGCCGAACTCTTTGGTTAAGGCAACAACAGAATCAGCAATAGCGCGTTCTTTCACGTCTTGCCCCATCTGCTGCACCTTCCCCCACAATGACCGAACAAACTCGCTTCCCTTTTCTGGAAGCTGCTGGACAAGCCCTGACTCTCGAACCTCTTCAAACCGGGACATGAGCCATTCCCGTGCAGGTTCTTTCAGAGAATCATGCAGTTCCACCAGTGCGATCGCCGCCGCAGGCACCTTATCCGCTGCTTCATCAAGGATCTGCACTACAGGCTCAGGCAAGATTTGTTTATTCTTTTCGACCGTTTCAGCGATATTGCCTGCGGCAATCGACATAGCCTCGCCCACCCGCGCCTTGACCCCGCCCACTACTTCGCCCACTACTTCCTGTACTCGCGCCTGGATGTGAGTTACGCCACCAGAAATATTACTGACTCCACTGGAAACGCCTTCACGTTCCACTACTGGCTCCGGCTCCACCACTGGTGTAGCCGCTGTCTGCCCAGTAATGTCTTGGTCTTGCGCCGCCACAGGTTCCACAGATACAGGTTCCTTAACAGGTTCTTCAACGCGCACAGTGAAGGGGTTGAAACTGTCAATTTCCACCTGTTTCGCCTTGCCGGAGTAGCGAAAAATGCGATCGCTCCCCAAGTCAATATTGATTGTATTGGATGGATTTTTCTGCTCTGGCTCAACACCCGCAGCACGAAGAAAGCTCTTTACAGGCATAAAACTGTAATCAGGATATTCAAATTCTTCTGGAGAGTAGAAAAGCTCGTAGGCAGCGGCAATGTCATCAGCATACTCATCGTATACATCGGATATAGGCAGGTCTTTTAATTGCTGAAAGTTCGCAACCAGGCGACTTGCCATCACCGACTGCATCACAGGATCAGACCGTGACTCGGAAACAGAAAGAACCTGACTGAGTGAGGCAATTTGTGACTCACTCAACCTATCGGATACCACAGACAAAGAGCCGTCTTGAATCACGCCCTTAAAAGCTACATCTTTCCCTATCTGAATCCGAACAACCTCCCCATCCCGCGCAGCAAGATCAATTCCACCGAGAACCATTCGGTCTTGTAGCTGCTGAATAAAATCAACCGAGTTCATGCCTTCAACACCTCCAAGAAATCTACAGAATCTACACGCACCACAATTTCGAGAATCAGCCCTGGTTCAACTCGTAAACCTTCCAATCTAAGGGACGACTTTCATTCGGCAATCGATTCAAAAAAAGATGACCTCTGGCTTTAACCAACAAAAGCTCCCCGTCCCCATAGATAAAAATAAATAGCGGACTGTAATTGGGGTCAAAAAAACGCTGCTCTACGACACTCTTCCCTTCTTGTCTCAAAACGCGAATGCCGTCAAAATAAATTTCCATGTGGCCGGGTTCATACTCCGGCTCCTTTGGATCTTTCCCCAGAGCATCTTGCAGTTGTCTTGCGACATCGGGAAATCTCTCTGAAAATTCCGATGCCACACTTTTCAAGCTGTTCATTACCGCCCTCCTCTGTCTACTTGTTGTTTTACTGTTTTTGACTTGTCTTCTTGTTGGCGCGATCGCCCACCCGTTGTTTGTTGAAGGGTGTTAAACATTTGATCGAAGTCCTTTTTATGGCGAAAACTATCTGAGAAAGAATGCACTGAGCCGTCTGGAGTCATGGCATAAAGCTTGTCACCAAAAACACTCGAAATTTCAATCGTGCCGTTGTCAGCACGATTGAAATTATATTTTTGACCCCGTACTGAGCTATTGGCTCCCATCACCTGATCTGCGACAATTGCAGCCTTGCAGCCATCTGGAGCAAGCACACCCATTCGATCCAAGTCATCAACAGTTTTTTGTACTCCAGAACGACTTGACGGATCTTTTTCCATCTGCCCCAAGAAAGCGTCTAGCACTTCAGCTTTCTGCTCATCCGTTAGTTCATTTGCTGTCTCGAAAAAGACAAACTCGCCCTCTTTTTCTGGATACTCTTGGAAGCTAAAAACGACATCTCCAGACTCCGCCGATATCACTGAGTAAACAGGCATCCCGGCAGGGTCACAAAGATCGGCAAAAATGGTGTAACCCTCCGCTTTATAATACAGCGATCCTGGCATTATCTCGTCGCCACGATCTATGACACACTTCTTAAAAGCTTCGGCGCAAAGCGTGTCGATATCTCGCTTGTTTTCTTCGGTCAGTCCCTCTTCTTGTTCTTCCTGCTTTTCGCGAAGAAGGCTTAACATCAAATATGTCATCAGTTTCATGACCTCAACTGATGTTTCACCTGTCTTCTCCATGACTTGTAGAGAAGCTTGAGATCCGCTAGAGGCTTCACCTGAACTCAGCATTTACCGCTCCTGCTCCACCGGCTTCTTTTTAATCAACGACTTGCCGAGAACACTTGCTGCGTCATAGCGCCTTGCTAAATCTTGAGCCACAGAGGAGTCTGACCACTGAAACTGCCCTGTAGGAAGACTCCGACCCAACTCTGTGCCCTGCTTATCTTGAATAGCAATACAGCCCGCATCGTCGCGCAAAAACCTGAACTCAGAGCCTTCTTTGAAGGCTGGAGTATCAGCAGCACCACCGAGAATACGATCCGCAAAGGCGAACGCTTTTGCAGACACGTCACCTTGCAGAGCAAGGTGACGTGTCTGCTGCCGAATCTGGTCAGGGGAAAAAAGTTCGGGTTTAGCGGTGGCATCCTTCGCCTGTGGCTGCACCACGTCCTCGTCCTTCGCCTGTGGCTGCACCACGTCCTTGTCCTTCTTTTTTTTATTAACGGCCGTTTTAGGGGCAGATCTAGGGTGAACACTGGCATCCGTCGCCTGTTCCTGAGCATCCGAGTCGCGTGACGATTGCGGCGATCGCGGTCGCGTTAGAGGTTCACGCTTTACCTCGTAATCGTTGCCCTCAAGAATATCGATCGCGTCATCAAGCTGCTCCAGTGGTACTCGCAGCATTGAGTTACCGTTTTGAGCCGTAGAAAGCTCAAGATCTAATTGCTCCGCGACCACCTCCGCAGGCTCTCCGAACAACAACGCCTGCTTGTCGCCAACCTTGACAATGGCTTTATTTGCCAAGGACGGGAGTTCTTGAACGTCAATTTCATACCCCAATCCTTCCAGTGCAGACCGAGCCGCCTCAATCTCGTCCTCGCCCTTGAGTCGCAGCATGGGCAAAGACTGTCCGCGAGAAGAGGGGCGAGTCCATGTCGTCTCTTTGCCCATCAAAGCCGCAGCTTCCTTTGCGGGTTCACCAATAATTACAGCCCCTTGCCCACCAGGAGTCTCGTAAGTAGCAACTCTCGCAGTCAGCTTCAAATCCTTCTGGGACAAGTCAAACCCCTGTGCTTTTAACTGTTTTTTAATCGTCCCGTACTGCTGCTCATCAAACTCAAGTGTTGGGCGACCTCCAGGTGTTTGAAGCAACTCAATACCAAGAGCCTTTGCGACATTTCTAGCAGAGTTATCAAACACATAAAATCGCTCTCCACCATCAGGCAATTCTCTTTGAAAAATCGTTGCCTTCGGTGGATGACTATGCTCAACCATCTTTTCCTCTGTGCGATACCCGCGAGAAGAAAGAAAAGCCGATACTTTAGCCATCTCAGGCTTTTCAAAACTAACCTTTTCCTTGCCGCTATCGGTTTTCTCTAGTGGCAAGGAAAACTGCTGGGCGATCGCCTCCGCCGCTTTTCCGTAGACAGTAACAAGGTCATTGCGATCATTCACATTGAGTGAGACTGTTTGCTTGGGTTCAAGCTGAATGACATCCCACCCCATTTCTTCAAACACTCCAGACAGCGACGGAATATATCGCTCTGGAACGCTAATATAAAGATCACCCGCCTTAGTAAATCCAGCTTTTACACCTTCAATCTCGACATCTGGATGGGTTAACCCAGAAACAACTCCCTTTTCGTTCCTGTCAATCCCCCATCCCATCTCCTTGCAAGCGATCGCCGCTGCATCACCAAAGAGATTCGCGCCGCCATTAAAAAGCTTAAATTCTGCCTTTTTCCTCTCATCAACAACCATCATTAGTCCCTCCACGTTTTTCCAGAAAATCGGTCGTTTCAAGCACTGGTTTCAAGCACTGGAAATTAATTAATACCTACACTGCCCCTAAAACATTCCTGCCAACGTAGACAGGGGATCTGGCGCTGCCTCATCTTGTTTGGGAATAGGGAACTTTGCATCAAATTCCTGCATTCGCCTCCGCACATCTTCCTCGGTTGGCACTCGTTGAAACACCGATGCCCGCTTAATCAATTTCGCTCTCACTTTTTCCCAATTCTTCTCAATCATTTCTGCCAACTCTAGTTCCCACGGAGGCAAGTTCACCTTAATTCTCCTGGGGAGATAAGACATTTCATCATTGGAGTACGCAGGATTAGTCATGTAGCAAGTTCCTGGCGGCAAACAAATGAATTCTTCTGGAGATACCAGCTTTCGCGTTCCGACCTCGATGCTAGTGCTGGTACTGGGCTTTCCACCGCCGCCAGTGCTTCGACTCTTATTCTTTCGTGCAATTTCTTCGTCTCCGAAAAACTTGCTGAAATACTCAGCAGACTCAACCTCACCAGGATTGAAAATGAATTTTGTCGCGCTGCCGCCCATCATAGCCAGCGCCAATTCCTTGCCGTAAATCTTCTCCAACTGGGATTTATTTTGAAACCCCCAAATGCCATTAAAGCCATCACTACGACTCTCGTTTTCCCAGTTTGACCACTGGGGCAAATAGAGTGTCGGCATCTCGTCAACGCAGACATAAAGGGGATCTTTGCGCCCACCCTTGCGGAACAAATTGCGGTTCACCATCATGTGAATTGCAGTCGCCACGATGGGAGAGACAACATCACGAATTTCTCGGTCTAACCCGAAAACAATTAACTGTTTGCCATCGATATCTAGCGGCAACGTTGTGTTACCAATACAGCAAGCTAGAATTTTCGCCATCATCAGGCGAGTGAAGTTTAGTGTTGCAGTACCAATAATGCTGGAGACAGTTTTCTCCGAATCTTTCACCGAGAAGATCTGATCCCATGCCTTGCGAATCCAAGGGTCTAACCCCGATGATTCGGGGAAAAGACGATCGACTAATTGAGGTGCAGCAAGAATGACCTGAGCAGTCATCAGGTCAGCGCTGGGCATTTGCTTGGCCAGCATCATCACAGCCTGCACTAGCTGGTCGCCAGCATTATCGAAAAACGGGTCGCCACTTGCTGTCGCACCCAGTTTGAAATTTTTGTTCATCGTATTTGCCAACTGTCTAGCCAGGGCTGCATCAATCTGAGGATCACCAGTCAAAAAGTCCAGCAGATTGATCACATCACTTTCTGGA
>RFGJ01000250.1 GCA_003696665.1 Gammaproteobacteria bacterium
ACAACAGGACAAATTGCATATACTCTCACATGTCGAGGCGGGACGGAAGTGGTACTTGATCGTCTAACGGACGAGATAGGCGTCAATTACATTGGTCCTTGGATGTGCATACTGAATGAGGGCGCAGAGGAGACGGAAGCGGGTCTAATTGGGCCAAGGGAACTTCCGGTGTGGATGGGACGCAATGTGTTCACCAGGAAAGCGTTGGAACGGCCCTGCATGGACGACCCATATTATGGGAGAAAGCGAGAATTTGCTCTGCGCGGGATGAAACTTGAGCTGGGGTTTGAACAGGTCGAAAGGGGTAAGCCATTGACGGTCGCTGCCGTTTTCCATGTTCGCGTGCGCCGGGATCCAAGCGCCACATCGCAGATCGCGGACGCTAAGTTACCCAAGGCAGAAATTGTAGGCTGTGGCTGGTAGGAGGTAACCCTTCGTTTGCGACGGAGGGTAGGTGATTGCGGAGCTGGGCATGGAGTGCTTCACAGGCAAGAATCCGACATGTCCAGTATAAAAAGGACGTTCTTCCGGGTGCTTGTGGCCTTGGTGGCGGTAGCGGGGGGCATTAACACTCACTGGGTGCTGCCGCAGGAGGAGGTCTACAGCGTCATCGGACCACGATGGGCAGACTCCGGCATTCATCACGGCTCAGGCGGCAGAGATCCGGCGGAGCTCGTGAGCGATACCTTCATAAGAAACCTTGTCAATGACCTGCTGCGTGCAAGCAAGATGAAGAACTGGAAGCCGCTTGCGCGGTACAGATGGGCGCCTTTGTGGCGTTTCAATTCCAAGCTGGCCGCACCAGGACCCTTTCCGCGAGGCTATCTCGTCTGCCCTCGATCTGTCGGACCGTTTTATCGCGGGTTGATCCGGGTTGATAACAGGAAAATTTGGAACCGGGTCTGGAAGATAGAGGCTGCATCATCACGAATTCTCCAGAGTGTGAGAAAAGTCTTGGGCCATGCCGCCATAGAACGCAGTTACCGTTATGATCCGGAGCATGGTTATAGACCGGGAGTGATTGTTGAGGATGTTATTGTCATATACCCATCTATGGACGGAGATGAAGGTATTGATTCCAATAGTACTCCGGAGTTGCGCTATGTTATCCATACGGCCTGCGAGACGCTGTGGCGGAAAGGCATTCCCCGCCCCAGTCCTGATCAGGAGTGGCGGATGCTGGCCACGCTGTTTGTGCCTGGTGGAGCGGACGACACCTGCGCACGAGGACATTGTTTCATCAAAGAAGCGGTTGTGAAGAGGATCCTTGTCTCTGTGCTGGAAGCCTTAAAGCAGGAAAGTTGGCGGCCGGTCGCACGATTTCTGGGGGTCAGGGCATTCGACCTCCAGTGTCTTGATGCGGGTGTGACACGAACCATTACTGTTCCTTCTTCGGCAACCGATCTGGTCTGGCAACGTCTGTTGGCTGGTGGTGGGGATTGGCGCGTTCTGCAAGCAAAGGAGCTTACTCCCGCACAGGCCTACCTTGAAACCGTTGGTGCGCGGGCCGGGCGCCTGCACATTTTGAGCGGGACAAGAGGGAACGATTTGTTGGTCTTCGATCTTTGGGACCATTCTCTCCCCCTTATCATAACAGGCGCTGACTGTGGGCGATTTGTTCCAGGTAACTAGGAAGGGGCTCGGATACCCCATGTGCACGGGTCCATGCCACGGGGCTCGCGCGCTTCCTTGAGCCCGATCCCATCGGCTTCGCGAGCGGTCAGCTCAATCTGTATGCCTATGTGGGTGGAGATCCGATAAACTTTGTCGATCCTTTCGGCATGAGACAGCGTTGCTTTCGCATAGTTGATCAGAATGGCAAGGTTCTCGTGGAAAAGATCTGTTTGGACATAGAGGACGTGGTTAAGGTTACAGGGCGACGGCCGGGTCCCGTTCCTGGAAAGAGCAGCGAGTCTTTAACCGCAAATGATGTCAACGACCTTTTGAGCCCAACTCTACTTAACGGTTTTGGAGCCCCAGCACCTTTTGCCGCAGATGTCTCCGGACTCACAGGAGAGGCTCCGCCGTCAAATGAGATCCCGACCGAAGATTGCGCGAAGGTGACGCACGTTGGATGTGCGTACCGCTATGACAAGAACGGGAAGCT
>RFGJ01000251.1 GCA_003696665.1 Gammaproteobacteria bacterium
TGCGCATGATAGAGAATCGACTTCGCCCAGCCACCGCCAGCACCGAGCACATCGCCATACGAAAATCCACCACAAACGACCAGACCCTTGAAGTTGTCCAACGTCTGCCGTTTCGCCATCAGATCGCTCATGTGCACATCCACCGCCGTGAAACCAGCGCGGTCGAAGGCGGCTGCCATTTCCACGTGACTGTTCACACCCTGTTCACGCAGGACAGCAATCTGCGGCCTGACATTCCGAGCAATATAAGGGGCGGCAATGTCTTCATCCGCATCAAAAGTCAGAACAGGACTCAGCCCAGGATCATCAAGGTCTTGTCGCGCCTGATGTTCCTGTTCAGCACATTCGCTATTGTCCCTTAACGCCTGCATCCGATAGGTCGTTTCGCTCCACAAACGACGCAGTTCAGCCCTGGACCTTCTCAGCTTTTCTTGGCCGCCTTGGCGGATAATCACATCGTGATGAGGCACAGGCTGACCGATATCGGCAACAAAAGCATCGAATCCAAATTGTCGCACCAAGGCCATCCAGGTAGTCACATCATCTGTGGCGACCTGCACCACCGCACCGAGCTCTTCATTGAAGAGATAAGGAATGATGTCCTCGTGCGCAGGTACATCAATTTCTAGGCCCATGCCACCGGCAAATGCCATTTCACATAGTGTGGCCCACAAACCGCCGTCACTGCGATCGTGATACGCCAATAGCACGCCAGCCTGGTTCGCTGCCTGAATCAAGGCAAAAAAGCGCTTGAGGCGATCCGGATCATCCACATCGGGGGGATTCTGCCCAATGTGACCAAACACTTGTGCCAAGGCGGAGCCGCCCAGCCGATGCTTAGCGCCCCCCAGATCAATACAATAAAGTCGACTGTCGACGCCTCGACGCAGCTCTGGAGTGAGTGCACGTCGTACGTCTTGTACTGGTGCAAAGCCGGAGACAATGAGCGACAGAGGCGCCGTCACCGAATGTTCTCCTTGCGCATCCTCCCATACGGTCCGCATAGACAAGGAGTCTTTACCAACGGGAATACAGATCCCAAGCGCTGGACACAATTCCATGCCGACGGCTTGGACCGCCTCATACAAATTGGCGTCCTCACCTTCCACGCCCGCGGCGGCCATCCAGTTGGCAGACAAACGAATGTCTTGGATCTTTTCGATCGGTGCGGCGGCCAAATTGGTGACCACTTCGCCCACCGCCATGCGTGCTGATGCTGCCGCCGACAGTAGGGCAATCGGTGTCCGTTCACCCATGGCCATCGCCTCGCCCGTATAATCCGCATGGGTGGTGGTGGAAATCGCACAGTCGGCCACCGGCACTTGCCAAGGCCCCACCATCTGATCTCGACACACCAAACCACCAACAGTTCTATCGCCAATGGTGATCAAAAAAGTCTTGTCCGCAACGGCCGGCAATTGCAATACCCGCTCACACGCGTCTGCCAGAGCCACGCCTTGCCAGTCGAACGGCAAAGTCTCTACTTTGCGACGCGACACATCTCGATGCATCTTGGGCGGCTTGCCAAACAACACATCCATCGGCAAATCCACTGGATAATTGTCAAAATGTGCATCGTGCACTTCGAGGCGCGGCGCTTCTGTCGCTTCACCAATCACCGCAAATGGACAGCGTTCCCGCTCACAAATGCGCTCAAATACTTCCAGTTTATCCGGCGCCACAGCCAGCACATAACGTTCTTGGGCTTCGTTGCACCACACCGCGACGGGCGGCATACCGGGCTCGGCATTCGGTACACGGCGAAGTTCGAATCGACCACCGAGTTCATTGTCATGAATCAATTCAGGGACGGCATTAGACAAACCGCCCGCGCCGACATCATGAATAAAGGCAATTGGATTGTCTTCGCCCAACGCCCAGCAGCGGTCGATCACTTCTTGGCAGCGACGTTCAATTTCCGGGTTGTCCCGCTGCACGGAAGCAAAATCGAGTTCGGCGGACGAGGCGCCTGTATCCATTGAGGATGCCGCACCACCACCAAGACCGATCAACATGGCTGGACCGCCAAGCACAATCACCTTGTAGCCTGGCGCTAGGCGCTGTTTTTCCACATGCGCCTGGCGGATGTTTCCGAGTCCTCCAGCGATCATAATCGGCTTGTGGTAGCCACGCACTTCATCCCCGGCGCCCAAATTGACCTTCATTTCAAAGGTTCGGAAATAACCGGCGACATTCGGGCGACCGAACTCATTGTTATAGGAAGCGCCGCCAATCGGCCCTTCCAACATAATGTCAAGCGCAGAAACAATTCGCTCCGGTTTACCAGTGTGGATTTCCCACGGCTGTTCATAGCCAGGAATATGCAA
>RFGJ01000252.1 GCA_003696665.1 Gammaproteobacteria bacterium
ACCCGGGCAAATAAAAGACGTAAGTAATCGTAGATTTCAGTGACCGTCCCGACGGTTGAGCGGGGGTTATGAGAAGTGGATTTTTGTTCAATGGAGATGGCTGGTGACAAACCTTCAATATGATCGACGTCAGGCTTTTCCATCAATGACAGAAATTGCCTCGCATAGGCTGACAGCGATTCGACATAGCGACGTTGACCTTCGGCATACAGTGTGTCAAACGCAAGTGAGGACTTACCACTGCCCGATAATCCGGTAATCACAATGAGCTGATCACGCGGTAAGGTCAGATCGATGTTTTTGAGATTGTGCGTTCGCGCCCCACGGATATGAATCTGATGCATCGAAAAAAACCTTTCGCCCCCAAATGATAGACGGCAATTATAAAGCAGGTCGGACGGCATGATATGGCTTTTTTATTGATGACGCGCGCCAAATTCGTCGTTCGATGAGGACGCCGCATGTTCAAACAGGACAGTGGATTGATACGTCTTTCAGGTTGTTTATACTTTAGGATGAATTTAAGGATTATCCTTTAGGATGAATTTAAGGAGCACCAGTGGAGAAAAGGTGTCATAAAGGTTGGCTGGTGGGCGTGGTTGCGCTTTTGGTCACTGGCTCGATCGAGAACGGGACATTACCGGCATTGGAGCGTGCGCTTCCTGACCGTCCACAAGCCACAACACTGATACAAACCAAAGGTCCCAAAATCGTTAAGCGCAGTGAGCATAAGCCACCGGTTCCGCCTGTTGATAAGGCAAAACACAGCTCAGAGTTCGGCAAGATTGCGCGTTGTCAGGATGCGTCGGAGATAAATCCAGAGGCGTTGTTTGATGGTTTCAAACCGGCCGTCGCTAGATTGCTTGCTGCGGACGATCCTAGACGTCAGGAAGTCGGACTATTGCTACTTTCTCTGGTGAATAATACTGACAAAGATGAGCAGTGGCTGCCTCGACTGCATCACTTTCTGAGCGCCCATCCGGAATCCTCGCTGCTGGCGCGACATTACATGGCGGCCTGTGTTGAGTTCCCGGACAGGCCAGAGTGTGAGGCAGGCACCTTAATGAAGCTGACAAAATCGTTTCAGGCTTCAGCGGACTTCTGGTTAATGTTGGCCATGCGGAACATTCGCTTGGGTGATGAAAACGGGGTTTATGAGGCGCTTCGAGAAGCCATAGCAGCACAGGCGTTTTTTCGTATGTCGCATGAGGCGACGGTGCGGTTACGCCACGCCCTCACAGAGCTTGGCCTTGCCCCGCATGAGCAGTTTTTTTTGGTATACCAACTATACAATCACCAGTCTTTCGGGGCATTCGAAAACGGGTGGCGTGAGTTATTTGATTTTTGTCGGAGGGCTGCGCAACGCAGTGCGTCTGGCCTGACCCTATGTCTGGAGTGGTCGGAACGCCTGATAAACGATGGGCCGACGGATTTTGGCCGCCTGCTTGGTTTTGGTTTGCAGCGAGAGATTTACAAGGCACTTGGCGACCAGGAGGCGGTTGAACGACTTAACAAGATGCACAAGAACCTTTCAGATGAGGAGAATGATTTCTACACTTCGGTAGGCGT
>RFGJ01000253.1 GCA_003696665.1 Gammaproteobacteria bacterium
CCTTATATCGAAGGGGGGATCGGTTTGATTTACAGTGATTTTCAGGTCGCCGGGCAAGGATTGCGCTTCAATTTCAACCCTCAGCTCGGAATCGGGCTGGATCGTCTCACCGGCGAAACCGGTTGGTTCGCAGATTTACGTTTGCATCACATTTCCAACGGCAATCTTCACCACGATAACAGAGGGATTAATTCCCTGGCTCTGGTCACTGGAATCTATTTTTAACCCATGAAAACAACAGAGGTACCTCAGGATGCGGCCCTACTCGAACAACACCGGGAAGTAACCTACGCCGTTGATGAACAAGGGCGCTATGTTTTGGTTCCAAGTGCAGGTTGGGATCCCGCCAACCTGGCCAATCGACAGGCCTGGAAACACATAGCAGACCAGATTCAGGAGGCGCTGAAAGCCGTTCAATCCGGTCAGGCAAGCCCATTGCTGTTTCACATGCGACGCCATCAAATGGATGTGTCACTCCTTGCGAGCTATACAGGTCTGTTCCGTTGGCAAGTACGACGTCATTTGCGCCCGGCCCCCTGGAAAAAACTCTCATCCAAAGTAAAAGAGCGCTATGCCCGACTTTTCGGCATGGCCCCCGAAGCTCTTGATGAACTGCCGCGCGAAATTCTTTTACCGGTTGAGCTGACCGATGAAGGAGAGACCTTGTGAAAATTGATTTTCCCCACCGTCAGTCGGCTCATTGCGAAAGTGGTGTCACCGCCAACCTGCTCAGCTACCAGGGGCGAAACATCTCGGAAGCCCTTGCCTTTGGCATTGGAGGCGGATTGTTTTTCGGTTATTTTCCCTTCGTGCGCGTCAACCACCTGCCCCTGATTACTTTTCGCTGTGCCCCAGGCGCCATTTTTAAAAAATGTGCGCGCAGACTCGGAGCCAAGGTCCACTCCCAAACCTTTTCCTCCCCTCAGGAAGCGACCACAGCTCTCGACCGCGCACTTGCGACCGGACGCCCGCAGGGTTTGCAAACGGGTGTCTACTGGCTTCCCTATTTTCCGGCAGCCTTGCGTTTTCATTTTAATGCGCACAATCTGGTTGTATTCGGACGTGACGGGGAAGACTACCTGATCAGTGATCCCGTTTTTGAAGAACCGGTGCGCTGTTCTCGATCCGACCTGGAGCGCGCCCGGTTTGCAAAAGGGGCTCTTGCCCCCAAAGGTCGTATGTATTCCGTCGAAAGGATTGATGCCGAAGTTGATATGGCCAAAGCTATTCGGCAGGCTATTCG
>RFGJ01000254.1 GCA_003696665.1 Gammaproteobacteria bacterium
CCGATGTAGTGCAAAATGGCTCTGTTGGGCAGCATCACTTCATGGACAACATCTCGCGGCATCTCCTCTTCGCGGACAAGCACAATGCTATCCCAGTAAATTTCCATATTGGTGTGAATTCGTATCAACTCAACGCCACTCGGCAAGGCGCCCAGCGGGAAATACGCTTGCCGAGGCATCCCCGCCGGGTAGCCGATATGCTTTCGCCATACTTTCCATTGCCCATTGGTATAGATCTCTATTGTGGGTGGTGAATACTCAACCCCCGCTTGGTGGGCGGCCATCAAAGTTTGTGAATAGGGGTATTCCACCCAACCGTCGAACACGAGACCATAACGCCCTTGGCTGGTGGCTGGAAACTGTAATGTCAACGTGACTGGCTTAGTCAAAGCGCCAAGATAACGGCGACTTGGGTTCGGCATCGCAGCCGCCACGCCGTCGCGTTCGCGCAAAGCCTTTGTGACCTCAACGTCATTGGCGGTTGCCCTCAAAGGTGACCACCATGCTCGGTAAAAGATAGGACGTCCTGTTGGCGCCGGAACACCAGTCCCCATGCGCTCATCAATGACCATGTGCCATCCCTTTGGCAAGCGCCAACGATGCAAACGAGCGCTGTCGAGATACGTCACTTCTTCCATGGGCTCCGCAATTTCAAAGGTCACTTCCCGCTTGCCGATCGGCGCTAAGCTTTTCGGCAACTGAAAGAACTCCCATGGCCTCGGTGTGACATACGTTCCCGGTGCCAGCATAAATCCGATACCACCGACCCCGAGCACATCAGAGACAAACTGAAACTCACCATTATGTTTAATGAAGACGACCGGACAGCTTGACAGTTGTCTTTGTGTTTCTAACACCCGGTGCAATTGCCCTGGCGCGAGTCCCATCTCAGTCTGGAACACACCATCCGGCCAACGAATTTCCATCAACGACAGTGGCTGACCGTCCGTACGCACGACCAAGGGCGAAATATTCTTTGAAGCGTTCATGGTGCTACGCCAGAACTCGCCATGTCGCATCCGAAGCAATGTACCGATAGCAAGGGCGTTAGAACGCACACTGTCATCTGCACGGATCCCTGTCAATTCGACACCAATCGGTCCAAACTGCGTTGATGTAAACTGCCACAAAGCCAGTCGCCATGCGTTTCCCGCCGACTCAACGGTCAGCAAGGCAAGTCCGTCCAAATCAAACCATGGCGCCATTGCAATCGGCTGCAATTCCGGAAATGTTTGTACAGGTGTCGTACTCATCTCGCCCACCGGCACCAACCGCAGACCATGAGCGTCATTGACCCAGCCAACCTCCCCCATCTGCATGTCCAACCAGGCGGTGACGGGCTCGGATCGGAGAGGCGGTCTTGTCTCAATTTGGTTTGGGCGCCAGCTCACTACTTGCCCATCGTCCCCAATAAGTACCTCCCAACGACCGTCTGACTCTGTATCATAGACTTTTATCCATTGTGGGTGCGTCAGTTTGGTCGCGCTAATGACATGTGTTATCGGCCCCTCCAACAACCGATTTTCTAGCCAACGCAAGGTACCCGACCGATCTGACCAAAGCAGATCAATGTCCCGATCCAAATCCCAGTCGACACTGGTCACAACCGGCTGCCCCGTATAGGTCACTCCGCTTAATACTTCTGGTTCAAAA
The DNA here is from genome assembly GCA_003696665.1 of Gammaproteobacteria bacterium. Lineage (NCBI taxonomy): Bacteria > Pseudomonadati > Pseudomonadota > Gammaproteobacteria > Gammaproteobacteria bacterium. The sequence goes on from RFGJ01000254.1 coordinate 1,654, forward strand.
CGCCCACCATCGTCCAAATTTCGCCACAGCACCCACTGACCCTGAGCAGCCTCCCAAATATCAATATCGCCATCGTGGTCCCAATCAATGGCTAAGGCCGCATCACACTTTGCCCTCGAACTCACCTTTTCGGCTGACCAGCCATTTTTCCGTTCACGCAACAATTCGAGCCCACCGGCATGACAGATCAATAATTCCGGTCGCGCCAAGTTACGCGTATCGGTCCACATCACATCCTGTACACCAGACAAACGCACGTCCAGAACCTTGCGAAATTCCTGCTGTGCGACTTGCCAGATACGCACAGACGACGGTTCAAAAGCCGCAATCCAACGCTTATCGCTAACGTAGGCCGAGCGCAACGCCTGGAACGGGCGATCCAAAGTAAAACTGGCCAACAACCGTGGCTGGAAGGTAAGCCGCGCGTTTAAATTGCGTGGCGTGGTTTTATGCGATATTCGCCATGCGCCCACCTCTGCCTTCGGCCCCATTCGGGTATATTTGAATTCCGCTAATCGACTGCGGGGGTCTTTTTTAACTTCCTGATAACGCGTCAGATAATGACGTGCTTTTTTCCTGTCACCAAGCTTTCGGGCGACCATTGCTGCGCCATACCATGCATTCAGCAAATTAGGCATACGCTGACACGCTTGCTCATAATGCGCCAGCGCCGATTCTGTTCGGCCAAGTTGTTCTAACGCTTGGGCCAGAAAGTAATGAACAAAAGCATCCTGCCCATCCTCTCTGACCGCCGCCTGTAACGCCGGTAGTGCCTGATTCGCCGTGCCTTTATACAAGTAAAGAATACCCACAATGTAATTGGCGCGGGCACGCACCTGTTTATCCGAATGTCCTAGCAAGGCGCTGGCTAACTCAATGGCCCGATCGATGTCGTTGTCTTTTTGTCGATTAAGCAATGCCACCGCCCAATCCAACTTTAGATGCGCATTTTCTGGATGGCGCGTCACAAGATGACTCAGAACTTTTTCTGCCTCTGAGTAACGATACTGCCCCATTAAGCCGATGGCTTTCTGATATGTATTGAGGTCCTGCGAAGACAATTGATCGTGTGCTTGGCCGCACGCAGTCAAGAACACACAAAAAATGAGTAAGCACACACTGCGCACGAGATCTACTCCGACAAACGTGATTTTCGAATACGCGCTTTCAAACCTTCAATCGTCGGTCGTTCTGCCTCTGGGGGCAATCGTGACGCGGACGTAAGATAGTCGAAAGCATGGCTGCGAAGATGTCCCATGGTGTCATGCCCTTCTCGGCGTGCGCGTTCTGCCCTCAATGCTGCCAAATGAATGGGCCCCACCACGATTCGCTCGCCGCCACCGGCTTCTGCCTGTGCAAGTATTCGCCCATCGTAGTCAACAATCATGCTGCCACCCGGCCAGGAAAATGGTGGATAATTGGCCAGTTTCGCCCCTTGGTTGGCGGCCACCACATAACACTGATTCTCCAGTGCCCGTGTTCGGTTGACCAAACTCCACCAATTCATTGGCTCTGCTGTGCCCCATGGGTCCATATAAGCCGAAACCCGGACCAAAATTTCAGCACCCTGGGCGCGCAATGCCCGCAACACTTCTGGGAATAGCCAGTCGTAACATATGGCGACCCCAATCCGACCAATGGGGGTTTCGACGACGGGAAACAACGGAGCGTCATAATCCGGCAAGTCGGCCGGACTGGTATGCACTTCCCAGGGAATCCATGGATTCACCTTTCGATAAGTGCTGAGAATGCCCTCAGGACCGAGCAATAACGTGGTATTGAACACATGTCCTGGATAACGGGCGGTTTTCTCAAGAAAGGTCCCGGTCTGAATGTAGCAATCATATTTGCGGCAAAATGCCAAATATTTATCAATGTGTTCGTTCGGCAACGACACCGCCAAATGCTGGTGCAACTCCTCTGCTGTCGAGTAAATCGGCGCCGCATGAGCGAACTCAGGAAACACCAATAGCCGCACGTCAAAAAATGGAGAATAACCAACTATGGCCGACTCAGCGAGTGCAAGTAAGCGCTCTACACGTTCGCCAAGTCCGTCACGAGTCCGCAGGGGCGGAAAGTCTGTCTGAATCGCCGCGGCATAGTAAATATCGTATTGTTGTTGATTCATTTGGCCTGTTCCGGGTGTTCAACGACAATCTGCGGCGCATCAGGCGCCCATTGCCGGGCATATTGCCGCCAATTCCATTGTGGTAATTTTTTCTGCCGATAGGCCGAAAGCTGCTCTGCCAACTCCGGATATTTTGCCCGCAGTCCATGCTTGAGCACTTCAAAAATGGCTTGGGTTTGATAGTCGATCGCGTCCTGCCATTTTCCTTCACGCGCCTTGTGCCAAGCGAGCACTCGGGCACTCTCAAACCCCGGCGCCGCCTCATAAACTGCCTTGGCTATGGCCGCTGCCGATGCTGAGTCATCACTCTGACAGTCCACCATCGCGATGCTGAGTGCCAACATTACCGCCCCATCGCTTGGGTTTAATTGCTTGGCCTGTTTTAGGCGCGCCAAACCATGCTGACAATGCCCGGCCGCGAGCCATGCCAAACCAGCCAAAAAGTGTCCTTTCACATTTTCTGGTTTTAATGCCGCAAAATGTTCAAATTGTTCTGCTGCTTGAGAAAATTGGCCAATACGCATCAGCATCGCAGCGAGTTCACCGGCAGCGTCCGCGTTGTCTGGCTGGATTTTCAAAACATGCTGATACCGCCTTAACGCCTCGTCGTGTTCATTGCTGGCATCTGCGATCTCGGCAAGCTTGAATATCGCAGGCACATAATCTGGCTGTTTGGCCAAAACGCTTTTCAAACGTGTCTTGGCTTCGTCTACTTTGCCTTGCCGCAATTCAATGTAGGCCAACGCTGTATTAAGCCCAGGGTGGTCGGATGCCAATGTCAGTCCCTGCCGATACTTGTCTTCTGCCTGCTGAAACCGTCCAGACTTGGCCAACGCCAAGCCTTCTTCGAGCAGACGTTCTGGCGTCGGAACTAGATTCCGAACGACGCGCATCAGCGGATCCGGATAGCCCGGAGCAATCTCGCCTCGACGAGCAATGGCGGCTTTTGCCTCGTCAATACGGCCCAATTTACGCAACTGAATTGCTAACGGATAATACACCCGGTTGGCAAACGGCTTATTTTTCAACACTTTACGAAAATGCGAGACAGCTTCTTCAGGTCGGTTTGACGCCGCGGCCACCTGACCGAGCAATTCATGACCAAACGCAGCAAAGGGCGCCTCTTTAATCAGCACATTGGCAATGCGCGTCGCTTCGTCATAATCACCCTTTTGCAAGGCAATTTCTCCAATTCTCGCCAGCGTTGGCAAATAATCGGACTTGAGGTCAAAACTCATGCGTAAGGCCGCATAAGCGGAATCCAGCTGTCCACGCGCAGCCTGCACAACGCCATAGAGATAATACCAGCGCGCATCCTTGGGCGCTTGCTGCATCGCCGCCCGATAATATTCCGCCGCCAAAGCCAATTGCTCGGCACTGTGGAGCACCATCCCCATTCGACCCAGCAGTTCCGCTTTTTGCTCAGGTGTATCCGCTTTGGCCTTATCGGCGAGCAGTTTTTGTAGAGCCTTCACCGGCTCTCGGGCGGCGACCGGTAATTTCGAGATGTCAACGGTTGGCAACGCAGCGTAGCCACTCAACCCCAAAAACAAAATAACACTGGCGATCCGACTGGAAAACTTCACTTGGCTTTTCCTTTTGGTTTAAAAATATCTTGGTATTGATTGGTCTGTATCTCTGTAAGAACTTGACGCGTTCCATTCGGCCAAACAAGTTCAATTTTCTCCGGCTTTCGCCCGTCCGGCAAGGCCACCACGATACGGGGATCGTGAGATGACGCATAACTCCCATCGCGATAGGTACGACGCACTATACGTTTGTTTTTCCATTGAATCACAGCCTGAACGCCTGCAACGACTGGCTTGCCTGGCTCACGCCGCGGCGCCAAGCCCAACCAATGTTTTGGATTGGTGCGATTGATAAGTAAGGTTGGGGCACCATCATTGTTATTGATCACTAAATCAATATCCCCATCATTATCGATATCACCGGCCGCCACACCACGCCCAACAGCAAGTTCTGAACGCAACGATGTGGCGTAGGTTTTTTGTTCTACATAAACGCCCTTTGTTGCGATAAACAACTGGTTTCGCTGTTTTAGTGGCGGGACGATGCCAGCCCGGACTTGTTCAGGGATAAGGGTGACAGCCCCATTCGCAACAAAGATATCCGGTAAGTTGTCACCATTGAAATCCTTCCAAACCGTTCCAAAGCCTGTGTAAGGGAGACTTTGCCCTGCGAGTTGCAAGACTGCCGTTTTGTCCGAAAACCAACCTTGTCCATCATTCACGTAAAGCGTGTTGGTTTCGCGAGTCAGGTGGGTCATAAACAAGTCGAGATCACCATCATTGTCAAAATCTTCAGCGACCACACCCATGCTGGCCTCAGCCATACCTGCGCCATTCACGGCTGTTCCAGAAAGCATGCCATCATCAATAAATTTACCGTTACCTCGATTCAACCACATTTGATTTGGCACACCGTCATTGGCCACGTAAATGTCCGGCCAGCCATCGCCATTGAAATCACCTGCGATAACGCCCAACCCGTTGCCATAATGCTTAGCGATACCGGCTTGACCGGTCACGTCCGTAAAATGATCGCCATCGTTGCGCAGCAGTCTATCCGGGACTGGATTGTAACTTTTGGGCGAACAGTAGTCCGGCTCCCCATTGACATTGCGACACGTCTTGTGGCGCGTTAACGAATAATCCACATAGTTAGCCACAAATAGGTCCATATCCCCATCACTGTCATAGTCGACGAAACTGGCACTGACACTCCACCGCCCCTCACCAGCTTGCCACCGTTCGGTTTCGTCAACAAAGCGACCGTTTTTGTTTATCAGAAGTCGGTTTGGGCCGAAGTTTGTCAAATAAACATCAAGCCAACCATCCTGATTCACATCCGCCACCGCTATCCCCATACCATAGTCATGGGTGATCGCCAATCCAGCATCACGACTGACATCTTTCCAGAAAACCTTCTGCTTTGTGGGATCGAGGCCTTCATTTCGACACAATTGATCATGCAGGTCGCCTCGACTAGTTGTCACATTGCCACCCTGAACAAAATAGAGATCGAGATCGCCATCGTTGTCATAGTCAAACAGTGCCACACCACTGCCCATCATTTCATGAAAATAAAGCTTACCGGTCGCACC
>RFGJ01000255.1 GCA_003696665.1 Gammaproteobacteria bacterium
CTCGCGCTTCGGCTACACGGGCGCCATCAAACTCCCGGGCACGGATCTGCTGCACATGCGGGCCCGCGTCTATGCCACGGAGCTCGCGCGCTTTCTTGAGCCCGATCCCATCGGCTTTGCGAGCGGCCAGCTCAATCTCTATGCTTACGTGGGCAATGATCCCGTCAATGCCGTGGATCCTCTGGGGACCGTGGAGGAGGAGCTGGAAGAGATCGTGGTGACCACCACGCCGCCGGCGTTTGAGGACACATTGGCCGGCCTGCTGTACGAGAGCATGGCACGCGCCAACGAGCTGCTGCGCAGCACGCTTGCCGATCCCCTGTTCGGCTCCGGCCCCGGCGGCGGCACTCTCCCCGGCGAAGGGGGAATGATGGGGGAGGAGAAAAGATGTGGCAAGGGGTCGGCAGCGACCGTTGTGCGAGCAACAGATGAAGAACGCCTTTTGTTAGCGCGAACGATCTTTGCGGAAGCGGCTCAAGATTTTGACGTGCCAGGTGCTTTCGAGGGAATTGGATTTGTCATTATCAATCGCCTTGAATCACGGCTGTTTCCGAACAGTATACACGCTGTGATTAATATGGAGAACGCATTCGAAGCCGTTACAGGACGCTTTGTAAATCCAGAAACTGGAGAAATGCATGTTGGTAATGACCTTTTTAGAATGTCCGCGAATCCAGCAAGCCTGACTGGTCGCAACCGGCTCGCATTTATGCGTGCAGTGAGCGTTGCCGATGCCATCCTGTCGGGAAGCATTTCAGATCCCACAGGGGGTGCCACCTTCTTTTTTCCAATAGGCAGGCCCATACCGTCATTTTTTAGAGATCGCTTGGCTAGCGGTCGACTCACATTGGGACCGCGAATCGGTCACACGCAATTCGTTTGTGATACGCAGGAGAAATAACTAATGTTATTGCGTCGTTCTCGATTCATGCTTATCTATTTCTGTGTTTTTCTTGAGATAATTCATCACATAAATTTTACAATGGTTGCTTTTGCGTCAGAGGAAAATAAAATAAGGAACATTGGAGCAGAAATATTTAGAGTAAATTCGCCTTATATTCTTCAAGGCTTTGGTTGTCTGAGTTTCAAGGAAATCAGGAATTCACCGATTCGCAGGGTATGTCTGTCAGACGGTGGGGATAAGGACGATTGGCATGATTTTCGCATTTTAATAGTTCCTGCAAAAGGAAATGCCCTAGAAGAAAAGTTTTATTCATATTGGGAATATGCATATCATATTGTTCATATCCCGAAGAGTGAAATTGGAATTGGCGTTCCAATCCCTTATATTCTATTATATCGTGTTGGGTTTGTTGGAACGAATGCGTTTAGCGTATTCTTAGATATTTACTATGTAGGAAAGAACGGAGAGGCGGTCAAGAGGGCGAAAACAATAACACTCTCCGATCATTACTCGCTCGAATTGATGTGGTGGTATGAAGTGCGCAGAAGTGCTCAGAAAGTCGGCGATCACCGCTATCCTGCTCTTGCTCTGCATCGGTATCAAGATAAGCCTGGGAGCGGTAGTAAGTGGGATCGTTGGGAGGATCCTTCTTTGCTTCCGCCGGAAGATGTCTGCTTAGTGCTTGCTCCAGAAGGATTGCGGGAACAAAAGGGACAATGCCAGCCAAATGGATGAGCCCTCTCCGCTCGGCGATCGCGACCTTCCGCTACGGGCCATGGGGAGAAAGCTCAGACACGCTCCCGGCTCGGGGGCCGGGACAGGCTTCTCGCGCTTCGGCTACACCGGCGCGCTTCGCCTTCCGGGCACCGATCTGCTGCACATGCGCGCGCGGGTC
>RFGJ01000256.1 GCA_003696665.1 Gammaproteobacteria bacterium
GTAGCGTTGGACGTCCGCACGGGCCACACGTAGGCCCGGCGGGCATCCAAAGACAATTGTCGTCACACCGGGGCCGTGGGATTCACCCGCGCCGGCCACGGCGAAAAGTGGTCCGCCGAGAATTTCCATATCGTCGGTCTGCCTTGTGCTGAGACTAGCGGGCCGGATGGCCCCGATAGTGGTGCTCCACATCGAAGACATGGGAGTGGAGGTTGGCGATCCACTGTTTGCCCTCCTGGGTGACCCGCAGATAGTGCAGGGCCTCCTGGATGTAGGGGCTCACCACGTCCCAATAAAAGCGGGCGTAGTTCTGACGCATGTCCTCCAGGTTTTTGTACCCGATTTTGGCGTCTTTGTCCACTTCTTCCAGTTCGTAATAGAGAGCGGGCAGTTTGCGTAGGTAATTGGGATCGCCAAGTTGGCCGATAAAATCCGCCGCCCGCACAAGGCCGGCGTAGCCGTCCGTCTGGCGGTGGAAGTCATCGTCGGGGATGGGGAAACGGGTCATCTCGATGTAGGAGGTGACCGCGTCGATGTCGATTTCAATGAAAAGGGGCTGAGAAAAACGCTCCTGGATGAAGAGCTTGCCCCGGTCAACGTGGTAGGGCGCCAGAGCGGCATCAGTAGAACCGGGCGGCATCTCGATCACCTGGTCTCCCACGCCTGTAGCCACGATGCGACCATTGTCCCTTCGGCAAATGCCGCGGACAAAGCCGATGTCATGACAAAGCAAGGCCATCATCACGTGGAGCCAATCCCGGGGCGTCACACCGCCTTCCAACAGGTGTTTTCCTTGCAAAATCGCTTGCCCAACCAGCGTCACCATGGCCGTGTGTTCCACGTCATGGTAGAGCGCGTCTGTATTGGCGATGTTTTCTAGGGCAAGATAGCCACACCAGACCACAGTGTCGCCAATCAAAGGAGAACGATTGCCATAACTTTGGCAATACGCTGCCTCCAATTCACTGACAAGTTTATCGATCACTAATTTTTGAAAATTCAACATTGTCGATCCAACTACAACAGAAGTGAGTGTCTTGACACATTGTCACCAGAATTATGGCCGTTTTTCCTTGGAAGTGCAACCTGACTATGGGATAGAATCCTGTTCGCTGTATCCAAAATCTGCTAGACGGCCGCCGCCAACTTCTCGAAGAGGTCCCGAAAGATAGGATTGCGCTTCACATAACGCGCCACCCGGATGAGATGACGGGTGCGGTCCACGCTCCAGGTGAGGCTGTCGTTCAAGAC